>PKCT01000195.1 GCA_002862325.1 Phycisphaerae bacterium | reverse complement strand
AGCCGCAGAGCCCCGCGGAGCTCGTCGACGGCCGGATCATCAACGTTCCCGGTACCGGTGGCCAGGTCTTCGTGAACCTCGGCCGCAAGGACCGCGTGGTCCCCGGTATGACCTTCGAGGTCTACGAGGACGCGGCGGCGATCCGCCCCGACCCGCGAACCAACGAGTACGTCCGCGGCAAGGCGAGCGTCGAAGTGATCAGGGTCGGTGCTGACACCTCCACCGCTCGAATCGTCCGTGAAATCCCGGGACGACCCGTGGTCAAGGACGACGTCGTCGCGAACGCCGTCTTCAATCCCGAGTACCGCTTCAAGTTCCTCGTGCACGGCAAGTTTGACGTCGACAACGAAGGGACGCCGACCGAAGCCGAAGCCGACTACGTCCGACGTCGCATCGTCGAATGGGGCGGCGAGCTCGTCGAAGGCGACGAACTCACGGGCGACCTCGACTTCCTTGTGCTTGGCGTGACGCCGCCGGAACCTCTCAACCTGACGCCAAACTCCAGCGACGTCGAGCTCCGCGCCTTCCTGCAGCTGCGAGAATCCCGCGATCAGTACGACCGCCTGTTCGATCAGGCCACCAAGGCCCAGATCCCGGTGCTCAACTGGAACCGATTCGAGCTCCTCACCGGCATGAACGACCGCTGATGGGCATCGCCCCGCCGGGCGACAACGCAACTCCCCCACGGACCGGGCCGACGACATCGGACCGGTCCGCCTTCATCTAAGCAGTCATGACCACCCCTGCGGACAGCACCACATCAGCAATGGCGTTCGCGTTGAGAAACGTCGCGGAATACCTGCCGCTGCGTGCCATCTCCGCGGCGCTGCAGCTCGTCGACCACGAGCAGAACCTCAAGACGGCGTCCAGCTTCGGACGCTTCTACGCACGCTGGGGAAGTCACCGGACGAATCGGGCGTACGAGAACATCCGGTGGGCGATGCCGGAGTTGTCCGAGGCCGAAGCGAAACGAGTCGCGACGGAGTCGATTGAATACATGTTCAGACTGTTCATGGTCGACACCCTGGCGATGCCGCGCCTCGTGAATCCCTGGACCTGGCAGAACTACGTCGAGCTGGAGAACCTCGAGGCGAGCCTCGGCGACATGCTCACCGACCGACCCATGCTGCTGATCAGCGGCCATTGCGGAAACTGGGAGCTTCTTGGATACATCCTGGCGACTCTGGGTTTCCCGATGACCGCCTTGGCCAGGCCACTCGACAATCCGCTCATCTACCGTTGGCTCCTCGGCGTGCGCGAAGCGAGAGGTCTTCGAGTCATCTCCAAGTGGGGTGCGAGCCGTCAGCTTGCGGACATGATCGGAGGCGACGATCCCGCGAAACGACGCATCGCGTTCATCGCCGATCAGAATGCCGGAGAAGGTGGACTCTTCGTACCCTTCTTCGACCGAATGGCTTCGAGCTACAAGTCCATCGGCCTCCTTGCGATGCGATACGACCTGCCAATCGTCGTGGGGACCGCCGCACGGATCAGCAACCGTTTCAAGTATCGCATTCGAGTCGAGGATCGCTTCGGTCCCGATGATTGGGTTGATCAGAAGGACCCGCTCTACTACATCACCGCCAGGTTCAACTACGCGTTGCAGAACATGGTCCGGCGGACCCCCGAACAGTACCTGTGGATCCACCGGCGATGGAAGAGTCGCCCTCGCTGGGAGCGGGCGGGCAGGCCCATTCCGCGTCGGATCATGGACAAGCTCGAGAATCTGCCATGGATGACCGACGCGTCGATGAAGCGGATCGTGGAATCCACTCCGGGCGGCGCATCATGACCGACCACGACGGTCGCTTCGTCGGTCGAAGAATTCTCGTGGTCGACGACGATCCCGACATCCTCGAATCCACCAGTGTCGTCCTCCGGTCCGAGGGTGCGGACGTGGTCGAAGCCGAGGACGGGAACACCGCGGTCTCCATCTTCACGGCTCAGCCGCCGGATGCCGTCGTCCTGGACATGATGCTGCCGGGAAGATCGGGCTTCCTCGTGTTGGAGAAGATTCGTCAGACCTCCGAGAGTGTCCCCGTAGTGATGGTCACCGCGAATCAGGGACACCGTCACCAGGAATTCGCCCAGGGGCTTGGTGTTTCCGAATATCTCGTGAAGCCGGTCTCCCTGGCCAGGCTGGTGGAGGTTCTCAGCGTTCTCATGGGCTCGGCGAAGCCCTGAACGACAGATCGTCCGGACCACCGGGTATCCTTTCCGCAATCATGAGACCGAAGACCTACGCGATCCATAGCTCCCAGCCCTTCGATTCGGACGGTCGCCCAGCGCCCATCGCCAGTCGAGACGATCTGCTGCAATCACTGGCGGCGTTCAACATCGGACCGGAGACGGATGCGGCGACCGAAACCACGCTCTACGGCCCGGGCATCCAACTGGAGATCTTCACCGACGACCCGGTTCGACAGATCCTCCTGACGGAGGTGGACATGGATATTTCCGGTCGGGTCCTGGTCAAGCTCGGCCAGATCTTCGGTCGGCAGGAAGT
>PKCT01000302.1 GCA_002862325.1 Phycisphaerae bacterium | reverse complement strand
CCGTCGGGCTCGAGGATCTCGAGCCTCGTCTCGAGCAGTCGTTCGCCGAGGGTCGGATCACGTGCATCGATCGGATAGACGAAGGTCTTCGATATCACGGTTCCGACCGGGAAGTCCAGGGTCCCATGGTCCCTCCAGCGCATCGGAGCGTGCTCCGGAAGCACGATGTGACGGTGCTTGCGGGTGTGGTCGGCGAAGAGCGGCGTGTTGAGCTCGTAGCGGAGGACGTTCTCGCCGACGGTGGCAGCGGTCGCGTCCTCGAGGATGACCGCGTGGATCGGCCACGCCGACAGGAGCTTCGGTGCAGCCGCGTAGTAGCGACCGGCCGAACGAGCCTCCGGATCCGGCGAGGCGAGCGGCTCGAGATCCACCCGGGCGACCGATGCCACGGGATGGGTGTGAGGCGACGAATCGAACGACGCCTTGTACTTCCCCGTGAATATCTTCTTCGGATCGAGGTCCGGCATGTTGAAGTTGGCGAAATCCGCATCGCCGTTGTCGCCGATCTCGAGCACCAGGCCGGGATTCTCCGAGGCCTGGGTCTCGGGTGAGAGGATCCCGTCGTAGAGGATGTCCGGAAGGGGACGGGGAAGCACCATCGCCAGGAGACCGCCGAATTCACCGGCGGGCTCGAATCCACCGTCGGCGATGCGGTTGCCGTGGATCCGGACGCCCTCGGGGAAGGGATCGAAGTTGGGATCGTCGAGTCGTCGGCCGGTCGCGAGATAGCTCACGATCGCGACGTTGGCCGTGCCGTGGTCTCGGATGTCGTTGTCGACCACCTCGACCCGATCGGTGGCCATGATCATGACCCCGGTGCCGGGTGGCACGGTCCCGACGATGTTGCCCGCGGGCGCGAAGTTGGGATGGTTGTTGCCGTGGACCTGGTTGCGGTGCAGCAGGACTTCTCCGCCGTTGACGACCTGGAGTCCCGGCAGATCGAACACCAGCAGACCGCCAGTGTTGTTGGTCGCGACGCAATCCACGACCTCGGCGTTGGTGGAATTCTCGATCTCGATGCCGGCGACGTTGTACTCGGCGCGGGAGTTCCGGACGACGATGCGGTCGGACTGGCCGACGTAGATGCCCGCGTCGCTCGCGGCGATCGCCACGCACTCCTCGATCAGCACGTTGCGGCACTGCACCGGATACAGGCCGTACGCGCCATTGCCTTCGTCCGGGCCGTTGGTCCACTCGGTGCGCACGCGCCGAAGCACGACCCCGTCGCTGCCCAGGATCTTGAGGGCGTTGCCCGCAGTGTCCTCGATTGCGAGATCCTCGAGGACGAAGGCGTCGCCCGTCACCGTCAGGCCTTGACTACCGACCTGCTGCCCCTTGAAGTTCAGGATGGTGCGGTCGATCCCCTGCCCCCGGATCGTCACGTGATCGCAGTCGAGACTGAGCTCCGCTCGCAACTGGAACCGTCCCTCGCCGAGCTCGACCACGTCGCCCGGCTGGGCCGCGATCAACGCTTCCTGAATCTCGTACGGCGCATCGGGGCCGGGGTCGATCCGATGCACCGTGGACGCATGCGTGGTCCGGGCACACCACGTGAAAGCGATGATCAACAAGATGCGGAGATGCGTCTGCATGCGTGGAGTCCTCGTGCAGTCGTTCAGGAACTCCACCCACGATACGTCGATCCGGGATCTCCCCACCAATCACAGACCTCTCGCTCCGTGGTGGCGTACCTCCGATCACCAAAACGGCAACCGGTCGTTCCGGCGTCGAAGGATGTCGGAAACGACCGGCTGTGATGTCACGATGTCTCGGGTCCGCTCAGGCAGCGGGCGTCCAGGCGTCGCAGCTTCCCTGGGGACTCACCTGGAGGTGGAGGTTCGCAACCTCGGGAGAGTGGCAGCCCGCGACGACGTCGGCCGATTCCTCGGGATTGACGCGAATCTGGATGAGCTGTTGATGGGGCAGCTCGGTTCCGAAGTGACCGCAGGTTCCGCAATGGTTGTTCAAGCTCATGGTACCGCTCCGTTAAATGCTTCATTGCACGTGGGAAGTGTCTCCACACCAACGCCTTATCTTTGCCTCCTTATCCAGTGGTTACCAGCAAAGAACCCCGAATCCCCGCAATCGAGGCTGAGACTCAACATCAGAAAAAAGCGATCCGGACGAGCGATAACTTTCGCGTCCGCTTGCTGTCCGCGTCGAGCCGTCTGCCTGCGAGTCGGTTTCGAGGACGATGGAATCTTGAAATCACACGAGGGGCGACCGATCCCTCTCACCTACGAGGGAGGACTTCCGTTCCGAGCAACGCGACATCGACCGTCGACCGAGTCGTTGAGACAGAGGCCCAGGTCGACGCCGTCGATTCAACGCCGTTGATGATGCCCCCAACCCACGGCATGTCGGTTCAAAGAATTTCGCAAGGCCCCACGAAGAAGGCTCCGCGGAAGCATGCTTCCAGCGGAGCCTTCAAGTCGGGGTGACAGGATTTGAATCGAGCGGAGCGAGATCGGAGGACTGCCGGCGGCGTCAGCCCGCCCGGGACGCCGAAGGC
>PKCT01000237.1 GCA_002862325.1 Phycisphaerae bacterium | reverse complement strand
GACGATCATCGGGTCCTTGCCGCCGAGCTCGAGGATGACCCGCTTGAGACCACCACTCGCCTCGCGCAGGATGTGCTTCCCCGCTTCTCGACTCCCCGTGAAGACCACCAGGTCGATCGGCGCCTCGACGAGGGCTTTGCCCTGCCGTTCGTCGCCGATCACGAGCTGGAGGACGTTGGGCGGAAGCACCTCGTTGAGGACGGCGACCCATTCGCGGGCCACCAAGGGCGTCTCCTCGCTCGGCTTCAGAAGAACCGTGTTGCCCGCCATGAGAGCGGGAATCACCGACTGGAACACCATCAACAGGGGAAAGTTCCAGGGCGTGATCGCGGCGACGACACCGAACGGATCGAACCTCAACGTCGTCACCAGACGATCGTCATCCAGGGTCTCGGGTCGCAACGCCTCGACGATCGAATCGACCTCATCGGCGATGGCCTTCGCGCAATAGTTGGCTTCACCAACGCCCTGCGCCTTCGGCTTCCCCATCTCTCGCGTCAACAGCTCCCCGATCCGACCCGCCTCTTCAGTCAATCGAGGAATCGCGGACTTGACGATCTCAGCCCGTTGCTCCAGCGTCATGGCGCCCCAGCTCCGATGCGCCATCCTCGCATCCCGGACCAACTGAGGGATCCGATCGACGGGCGTGACGGGAATCTCACCCACGGGCCGATCCGTCGCAGGATCGATCGAGACCAGGGTCTCCGGGGTGATGGACAGATGCGGCGAGGAGAACGTCGATGGCATGGGAAGCTCCGAATGTCGGGAAGAACCGACTCTAGCAGGCCCATCCGATGGTTGGATTCATCCTCGTCACGATCCCGGTTCTTCATCAGGAACCGGGGTCGCTCTCGTTCAGAACCGGCCGGTTATCGCGTCGTTTGGCGATTTCGCGGGTTTCGAGTACCATTTCCGACCCGGGCCGTCGGTGACAGGAACCCTTCGCTGGGATCTTGGCGCCGCATGGGGCATGCCTCCGCGGCTTTGCATGCTCCCGCCCGTTCTCGGCCGCGGATTCGGATCCATGTTCGGTCGTTGCAAGACGACCCCCGGATACCCGACCGCGCCTCGTCGCCCAGGATGGTCCTGGCCGACGTCGTCGGTCCCCCCGCGACCTCACTCGTCGCCACGATCCGGTCCACTCGAGCACAACGACCCGGGCGAGTCACCAATGCGATCGCCCGCGACACACTGGCCCATGGTGTAACGGTAGCACTCTTGGTTTTGGTCCAAGCAGTCCTAGTTCGAATCTAGGTGGGCCAGCTTCGTTCGCTCGAGTCGATCCATCTTGCCTGGATTCAAGATGACCAGCCACAACGAACATCCCATCGTCGACGCCGTGATCCTCGCCGCGGGCAAGGGGTCGCGCATGCAGAGCGACCTCCCGAAGGTGATGCACGAAGTCGCGGGCCGACCGATGCTGCACTGGGTGATCGACGCCTGTCGCGATATCGGCGCCGACCGGATCGTGATCGTCGTCGGCCATCGTGCCGATCTCGTGCAGGCCAGTCTCGAAGGGGCGAACGACGTCGAATTCGTGACCCAGGCGGAGCAGCTGGGAACCGGCCATGCCGTCGACCAGGCCCGCCCCCTCTTCGAACGAGAGGCGGGACGGGACGTCCTCGTCCTCTGCGGTGACGGTCCGCTGATCAGATCCGAGACGCTTCGGACGCTGGTCGAGACGCATCGGTCCACCGACGCCGACGCGACGCTCGCGACCTCGGTTATCGACGATCCGAGCGGCTACGGACGCATCGTCCGGGACGCCGACGGCGACTTCGAGCGGATCGTGGAACAGAAGGACGCCACGGACGCGGAGCTGGCCATCCAGGAGGTCAACCCCTCCTATTACTGCTTCCGTGCCGGGCCGCTCTTCGACCGGCTCGCCCGCACCGACAACGACAACGCCAACGGCGAGTACTACGTCACCGACGTGTTCGGCATCGCTCGCGAGGACGGTGCCCGAGTCTCGGTCGTCGCCGCGGTCCCGCCGGAGGACATCCTGAGCATCAACAACGTCGACCAGCTCACCGAAGTCGACCGCATCATGCGATCCCGCCTCGCGGCATCTGGAGCATCCTCATGACGGCCAGTGATCGAGAGCATCTCAAGATCTTCGCCGGCAGTGCGGGCCGCCACCTCGCGGAGGAAATGTGCCGACATCTGGATCTTCCGCTCGGAGAAGGCGCTTCGATGACCTTCCCCGATGGCGAGATCATGGTGAAGGTCGACGAGGACGTCCGCGGCCGTGACTGCTACGTCGTCCAATCCACCTGCCAGCCGGTGAACGACAACCTCGTGGAGCTCCTGGTGAACCAGGCGAGCGTGGACATAATCCTGCTGTGCGGTGGCCTCATGCTGGTGCGCGTGGACATCGTCCTACACCTCGACATCGGTCCCACCACGCTCCTGCTTCTCGGCCACCTCTGGAAGGGGCTGCTGGCCAAATCTCGACGACCGGCACCACCACCCATCGACAAGGCCATCGACTACCAGAGCGCGCCGCCATCGCCGTCGCA
>PKCT01000299.1 GCA_002862325.1 Phycisphaerae bacterium | reverse complement strand
CGGGCGTACCTCCTGCTCGCCGCCCTCTCCACCCCGCTGGTGCTCTCGGTCCACTCCGTGGTGTCCTTCGACTTCGCGACCAGCCAGCTCCCCGGATGGCACACCACGATCTTCCCGCCGTACTTCGTCGCGGGTGCGATCTTCTCCGGGTTCGCGATGGTGGTGACCCTCGCCGTACCGGCGAGGGAGATGTTCGGGTTGAAGAATCTGATCACCCTTCGACACCTCGACAACATGAACAAGGTCATCCTGGTGACCGGAACCATGGTGGGCTACGCCTACTCGATGGAGTTCTTCATCGCGTGGTACTCCGGGGCGATCTACGAGAAGTTCGCCTTCATCAACCGCGCCTTCGGCCAGTACTGGTGGGCGTACTGGATCATGGTCAGCTGCAACGTGATCACGCCGCAGCTGTTCTGGTTCAAGGCGATCCGCACCAGCATCCCGATCATGTTCTTCCTGAGCCTCGTGGTGAACGTCGGGATGTGGTTCGAACGCTTCGTGATCATCGTCACGTCGCTCGCCAACGACTTCCTCCCGAGCAGCTGGGAGTTCTTCACGCCGACCTGGGTCGACATCGGCACGATGATCGGCGCGTTCGGGTTGTTCTTCACCCTCTTCCTGCTCTTCTGCCGCTTCCTTCCGATGATCGCCATGGCCGAGGTCAAGATGATCATGCCGGCCGCGGATCCCCACCACGGGGACCACGATGCCGAGGACCATCACACCAAGGCCGAGCCGGCGACTGGAGGTCAGTCGTGACGACCATTGACACGTCCATCACCACCCCCGAACCCGGGATCACCCCCGCCACCGGCGCGGACACCCGAAAGCTCTACGGGCTCATCGCCGAATTCGAGACACCGGGTCAGGTGCTCGAGGCGGCGGACGAAGTCCGTCGAGCCGGATACCGGTGGTGGGACTGCTGCACACCGTTCCCGGTCCACGGGCTCGACGGCGCGATGGGCATCAAGCCCACCATCCTTCCGATCATGGTGTTCTTCGCGGGCATGACGGGAACGCTCGCCGCCTTCGTGCTGCAGGCGTTCACCAATGCCGCGGACTTCTCGATCTGGGCCCTGGTCTGGGTCACCGGATACCCCTATCTGATCTCCGGCAAGCCGCTGATCTCGATGCCCGCGTTCATTCCGGTCATGTTCGAGGTCACGATCCTGCTCGCCGCGACGACCTGCGTGTTCGGCATGTTCACCATGAACGGCCTCCCTCGTCTCCACCACCCGCTGTTCAACAGCGATCGATTCCGCCGAGTGACCGACGATCGCTTCTTCGTGGTGATCGAGGCTAGAGACCCGAAGTTCTTCAAGACCCGCACCGCGACCTTCCTCGAGTCGCTCGGTGCCGTATCGGTCGAGGAAATCGAAGAGGACGACGACTGATGCCACGTTTGATCGTCTACAGCGTGATGGTCCTTCTGATGGTCGCCCTGATTCCGCCGGTGGTGGCTGCGCGGACGCGTTCCGACGAATCGCCGGCCCGCCCGATCCACATCATCCAGGACATGGACATCCAGGCGAAGTACAAGACCCAGACCCGAAACCCCCTCTATGCCGATCAGCGATCGATGCGTCCCGAGGTGGTGGGGGCGGTGGCTCGTGGCGAGACCATGCTCGACACCCACCTCGAGAACGGCGTCGTGGGTGGCGACTGGGCGGACACCCTGCCATCGTCGCTCAAGCTCGACCTCGACTTCGTCGAGCGGGGACAGCAGCGATACAACATCTACTGTGCGACATGCCACGGCTGGAACGGCATGGGCAACGGCCCCGTCAACAAGCGGGCCCAGGAGCTGATGAACTACGCGGAGGGGCCGCCCGAGGGGACCAGCTGGACCCAGGCCCGCAACCTGCACGATCCGGGTTGGAGCGAGCAGCCCATCGGGCAGATCTACAACACCATCACCAACGGCAAGAACTCCATGGCGGGATACGGGTCCCAGGTCTCGTTGAACGATCGGTGGGCGATCGCCGTGTACGTCAAGGCACTGCAGCGGAGCCAGAACGCGACGATGCAGGACGTCCCCCCCGACCAGCGTGCGAGTCTTCGACCATGAGCAGCGTCCACGCCGTGAAGTCCGACCTTTCGGACAACAACACCCGTCTCGGAAACGCCGCCTCGGTCGTGCAGCAGACCGCGGGTCTGGTCGGCATCGCCGGGTTGATGCTCAGCGCGATCATCGGATTCCTCGGTCTCTTCGGAACCACGCAGGATTTCCTGGTGAAGAGTTGGTTGCACAACTACCTCTTCGTCCTGAGCATCTCGCTCGGTGCGTTCTTCTTCGTGTTCATCCAGCACCTCACCCGGGCGGGTTGGAGCACGACCGTTCGCCGGGTCGCCGAGCTCATCGCCGCGAATCTGCAGTGGGCGTGGGTCGGTCTGGTTCCGATCGCGATCCTCTGGATCTTCGGCGCAGGTCACGGTGAAGGCGACGGGCACGCGACGTCGCTCCTCGGCAAGGTCTTTCCGTGGGCGGATCTCGAGGCGATGAAGGCCCACCATCCCGACGA
>PKCT01000102.1 GCA_002862325.1 Phycisphaerae bacterium | reverse complement strand
ACGGCCGGGTCGGGGTCGGTGGCGAGACTCGGGTGGGTGACGATCCCTACGCGGAGTCGAACGTGCTTCTTCGCGGCGACGAAGATGGTCGATTCACGACGGTCGAACCCCTCGGCGGGGTCGAGGGGCAGTCTCCCGCGACCAGTCGAGGCGCGATCTTCCTTGACTTCGACGACGACGGCGGCATGGACGTGCTCGTGGTCAACCGCGACGCACCCGCGCGTCTTCTTCGCAACCGCGTGGGCGACCGAGGCGGTTGGATCGGTCTCGACATCCGAGACCGTTCGGGTGCTCCCGCGATCGGTGCCCGGGTTCGCATCGTGCTCGGCGATCGGACGATCTCACGAACCGTCCGCACGGATTCGGGTTATCTCACCGCCCGCGACCCGCGTCTGCACGTCGGTATCGGGGACGCGTCCAGCGTCGACCGAGTGGTGATCCGCTGGCCGGACGGAAGTGAAGTCGTCCTGACCGGCCCGGAGATCGGGGTCATGCATCGCGTGCAGCCGCCGGGGACTTCTCCGGCGAGCGTCGCCGACGACGTTCCGGTTCGACCTGATTGATGTCCGTGTTCCGGCCGGGGCGTCCCCCCGCGCGGTCCAGGGTCGGATGGCCGGACAGGTCGAAGTAGTCGTTCGGAAAGCTCGGGGGCGTCACGGCCCTGAGCTGGAGATCGATCGTGGGCGCATCCGGACGGGTCGGGACGCCACTCAGCTCGAGTTGGACGATCTGGCGATCGGTCGGATCGAGCCAGATGTCGATTCTCGCCGCGGCCTTCGGTCCGCCTCGCCGCTCCGTCGCGCCGGCGGATTCCTTCGGGCTTCGTCTGATTCCCACGAAGTGCAGCAGCCGGCGTCCCTTGTCGTCGCTCTCCACCGTGGGTGGGCCGATCTCGTACATCCGTCGAAGACGACGCAATTCCTTGGCCAGGTTGAGAGAGAGCCGGGAGAGCAGCTCCTCCACCCGCCTGACCGGACCGCGGACCACGCGAGCTCGGTTTCCGTTGACATGTTCGAGGTTGGTCCAGTGTTCCTCTCCGTCGAATCCGCCGGCGAGAATCGAACCGTCCGGCAGGGTACGAGTGATGACGTACTTCGAATCCCGGATGTGCAGGTGTCCATCGGTGGTGCGCCGCCGGTTCGAACCGGCGAGGGAGGCGGACTTCTCACCGGGGTCGGGACCGAGGATCCGGAGCTCGAAGCTCAGGTCGGCTCGGGTCTCCATCGCCTCGAGGCTTCGCCACAGCTCGGCGTGGGCGGACGTGGTCTGCTGATCGAGGATCAGGATTCCGATCAGGACGGCGACGCCGATCATGGCGGCGGTCGCCAATCTCCAGGGGCGCCATGTGTGCGTCGCGCCACCTTGCTCGGCGGAAGCGTCCTCGATCGAACTCATCAGCGCGCGGATTCGTCGTTCGCGATCGATCTGGACGTCGAGATGACGGCTTCGGAGAAGCCCGTCCATGAGAAGGTCGTCCGCGATCTCGGCCGGTGACTGGTCCGAGTGCTGGGTCATGACGTTCCTCCGGCATGGTCGAAGAGGATTCCCTTGAATCGCAGGCACTGCACAAGCTGTGACCGTGTTCGTTGGAGCCGCTTCTTGATCGCTTCCCGTGTCGCGTCCATCCGGCGAGCGATCGTCTCCGTGTTCAGTGCATCTCGATAGTGGAGATCCAGCATCGTCCTGGACGTCTCGGGCAGGCCTTCAACGCAGTCTTCGAGCGCGGAGATCTTCTCCTCCCAGGTGTCTCCGGGGCGACTTGAGACCTGATCCATGCGCTGGTCGAGGAGTTGGAGGATCTCATCCTCCATCGGGCGCGGCACGCGGCGGGTCTTGCGGAAGTGGTTCAAGGCGTGGTTCCTCGCGATCCCACGAAGCCACGGGCCGAATGGGCGATCCCGGTCGAACCGGTCGAGGGTCCGCCACGCGGTCAACATGGACTCCTGGAAGACATCGTCCACCGCGGTCTGGTCGGTGACCATCGTGCGAATGAACGCCAGGAGCATCGAGGAATGCTCGCGGGCCAGGATCTCGAAGGCGATGTTCTGTGATGGATCGATGGGAGACCTCCGTGCCTCGATCATTGTCGGTCAAGATCCGGGTGGGGACACAATCCCGGGACCGAGCCACCGATCAGGTACGATTTCCGGCATGGACAGGATCCAGTACCACGCCACGACCATACTTTCCGTCCGAGACGATGCCGGAGTGGCGATTGCGGGGGACGGTCAGGTCACACTCGGGCAGGTGGTCGCAAAGGCCGGTGCCCGGAAGATCCGCCGCCTTCCCGACGTTGGTGCCGCTCGGGCCGGCGTTCTCGTGGGCTTCGCCGGTGGTGCATCCGATGCCTTCGCCCTGATGGAGAGGTTCGAGGCGAAGCTCCGGGAATCTCCGGTCCATCTCCTGCGGGCGGCCTCCGGGCTCGCACGGGACTGGCGCACGGATCGGGCACTTCGTCGTCTCGAGGCGATGATGATCGTCGCGGACCTCGAGTCGACTCTGATCCTCAGCGGTCAAGGCGACCTCATCGAACCC
>PKCT01000010.1 GCA_002862325.1 Phycisphaerae bacterium | reverse complement strand
TCGTCCTCGCCGTCTCGGCCGGGGCGGCGGGAACAGACGATCGAACCCGATCGGCCCTCGACGCCTCGGATGCTGACCCCCGGTTCGGTCGTTCGGCTGCCCGTCGGATACGTCTGGGTCGTCGGCATCATCGTGGTCGCGACGGCGATCGGTCTCTATTTCCTCGGAAGGTCGCATGGGGCCGAGTCGATGCAGCGTTCGATCGCGGTCCAGGCCGCCGGGGGGATGGCCACGACGGCCCGCGAGTCCCTGTTGCGCGAACCCGAGATGGATGGCATCGGATCGACGGCTCGAACGGTTTCCGGACCCTCCGGTACCGATTCCGCCTCCGGAGCCGCACCGCGGGAGCCGGAGCGGGGGCGGCGACAGGCCCCACGGACCGTGGAGGCGGTCGACGTGATGGAAGATCGGAGGGTGGCGGGGCATACCTACCACTACATCCTTTACACCACGGTTTCCGAGGCTCGCCGGGTGGCCGAGGAGATCGTTCGGCAGGGGGGGGACCTCGGTCTTGACGCGATGGTCCTTCAAAGCGACAATGGTCATTCTGCCCACGTGGTCCTGCTTCCCTCGGTCGACGACCGACCGGAGCTCACGAGCGCGGATTGGCGGCGGAAGATCTCGGCTCTCGGATCCCGCTTCGTCGGGAACGACGAGTTCGAGTGGAAAGGTCGTGTGCCGTTTCACGACTACTATCAGAGGACGTTCTAGGTCCCGACATGGCGTCGGGAGGCGTCAGTCGGATCTCGTCAGGAACATCGCACCCATGAGCCTTCACAGCAGTCTCAAGACCAAGTCCGGCGCCCTCAACCAGCACCGAAACGTGCTGACCCGTCCCGAGCGCATCGCGAAGCTCCTCGACGCGGAGACGTTCGTCTCCGGAGAGTCCTCGCCTCTCGGCATTCCGAAGGTCCGCAGCATCAAGGTCCAGGCTGGCAAGAAGAAGCCCGCGAAGGCCGCGCCTGACGCCGAAAAGTCGGAGTAGTTCGCGGCGCGGACCGCCTGAATCAGCACTTGTGACGTCGGGCTCCGCGGATTGCCGCGGAGCCCGCTGCAATGTCGACCGGTGGCCAGAGCCATCGGAGCACGACGAGGAGAACCACGCGTGTCGTCCACCAATCGTCCCGTACTCAACGACCTGCTCAGTCGCCGAGTCGTCGACATGGATGCTTCCGGGATTCGCAGGGCATTCGAGCTCGGCGCGTCGCTCGAGAACCCGATCAACCTCTCGATCGGTCAGCCGCATTTCCCGGTGCCCCAGACGCTCAAGGAGGCTGCGATCGACGCGATCCGCGACGATCGGAACGGATACTCGCTGTCGGGCGGCATCGCCCCCCTCCAGGATGCGGTTCGGAACCACCTGCAACGCGTCCTGGGCTGGGACCCGAACGATCCGGAGACGGATGTGATCATCACCGCGGGAACCAGCGGTGCACTCCTGCTCTCGGCGCTCGCCCTGCTCGACCCGGGTGACGAAGCGATCATTCCAGATCCCTGGTTCGTCATCTACCCTCAGCTCGGACCATTGACCGGCGGGCGAATGGTCGCGTGCGACACCTACCCGGACTTTCGGATGACGGCCGAACGAGTGGCTCCGCTGATCACGGACCGCACCAAGTTCGTCCTGGTCAATTCGCCGGGCAACCCAACCGGAACCGTCCTGAACCAGTCGGAACTCGACGAGCTGCGGGCGCTGTGCCGGTCTCGAGGCGTCCAGCTCGTCACCGACGAGATCTACGACGAATTCGTCTTTCCAGACGCCTTGGGGGAAGGTGGAACCGTCCCTTCGCCCGCTCGAGCGGCACCGGACGTCCTCGTGATCCGTGGATTCGGCAAGACCTATGGTTGCACCGGGTGGCGGATGGGATACGCCGCAGGTCCCAGTTGGCTCGTGGCCGAGATGCGGAAACTCCAGCAGTTCACCTTCGTCTGCGCGCCGACGCCTCTGCAATGGGGCGTCATCCCTTCGCTCGAGCTTTCACTCGATGCGGAGCTCGAGGGATATCGGCGGCGTCGCGATCGCGTGATCGAGGCGCTCTCCCCGTACACCGAGATCTCCAATCCGGGAGGGGCGTTCTACTGCTTCTTCCGCGTTCCCGAGCATCTGGGGCTCACCGGTGAAGCCTTCGTCGAAAAGGCGGTCGAGCATCGGGTGCTTCTCGTCGCGGGCGGAGTCTTCTCCACCCGCGACACCCATGTGAGATTGAGCTTCGCGGTTCCCGAACCGGTGCTCGAGGAGGGCCTGCAGGTCCTCTGCGAACTGCTCGCCGGCGCCGCCACGTCGAGTTCCTGAAAGATCGCACGGGCGGGCCGGGGTCTCGCTAACCCGGGCCTCAAAGAAGAAGCGACGCACTGCGTGAACGCAGTACGTCGCCCATTCTTGCTTGGGGTCTCCAGCCGGATCAGCCGCCGCTACCCTGCGCTTCCATGGTGAATCCACCATTGGGATCCACGGGCTGGATGCTGGGATCCTTCTTGCGGGGGGTCACGTCGACGACGTCGGAGTTGTCGCAGCCGGTGAGGCCGGCACCGAAGCCGACGGCGAGCGTGCAGACG
>PKCT01000234.1 GCA_002862325.1 Phycisphaerae bacterium | reverse complement strand
CGGCGAGCCCGCCGGGCGTGCGCACGTCGGACACGACCTCGAGCGTGCCCGTCCTCGCCTCCAGCAGGCACCGCGCGGCGACGACGCCCATGTCCTTGACGGACGTGAGGCAGAGCGGCTTGTCCCTCGGCACGCTGAAGGAATAGGTGCCCTTCTTGATGCCCGGCCGCGTGTAGTCCTTCCAGAGCTCCTCCATGAAGAGGTGCGCGCGGAGCATCGCCGTCCGAGGCAGCGCGCCCTGGAACGCGCGCTCGACGGCGTGCTTCTGCTCGATGCGCGGGATACCCGTGTCGTCGTCCGCCGCCGCCGAGTTGTAGACGACGAGGGGCGGCGCGTCGATCTCGTGGCGTGGCCCGAGACGATGCTGCCCGGCGTCGGCTTGGAGGCCGGATCCACCGCGGTCATGGCGGAGGGCGGGTGGTGGCCGGGGACGAGATTCGTCGAGCTGGCGGTCGATCTCCAGCGAAGGGCGGGGACACCGCTGCTCTTGGGCAGCGGGAGTTTCGAGGGGCTCAGGGTCGAGGATGAACGCCTGGCCTGGGATTCCCGGTTCAACAGCGTCTACCTGCTCGACCAACGCGGCCCGGGAAGTGCGGCCCGCTACGACAAGGTCGCGCTCACCCCCTTCGGTGAGCGGATGCCCTACATCTCCGCGTGGCCGTGGTTGGAGGAGCGGTTACTCGCGATCGGCGCGGCGGGAATGACCTTCGATCTGGACGCGGGGCGATCGCCGTCGCCACTGCCGTTGATCTGGGAGAGTGATGCGGGGCCGCAGGTCACGGGCATCGCGACCCCGATCTGTTTCGAGGACACGGTGCCGAGCGTCTGTCGGAGACTGGTCTGGGGGGAGGACGGGCGTACGGCTTCGGTCATTGTGAACGCGAGCAACGATGGATGGTTCGGGGATTGGACTCCAGCGAGGTCCAGTCACTTCGATTTCGCGAGGTACCGGGCGATCGAGAATCGGACGCCGATGGTCCGAGTCGTCAACACGGGCGAGAGTGGCTGGATCGATTCCGACGGCAGGGTGAAGGATCGGGTTCCGGGACCGGAGGGGGCTTGGCTTCTGGCAGAGCCCCGGCTCGACGACCGTCGGCCGATCTACGCCGTCGTCGGCGATCTCCCGGCGATCGGATGGTCGCTGATCCTGCTGCTCCTGACGGTCTCGACCTTCCTCCCTCGATCTCCGGACGATCCATCCACGGGAGAGGCCGCAGACGCGAGCTGAATCGGCGATACTTCCCGAGGGTCTCAAGGAGGAGCCAGATGTCCAAGCACCACGTCAACCCCACGCTCTTCGCAGCCGCCGTCCTCATGGGCGTGCTGTCCGGCTGCGTCGAACCGGATTCGGCGCGTCCCTGGAGCACCAAGTCCCGGAGCGTCGAGCCGAGTCCGGCAGGAGGTGCGGGCGTGTCCGCGTCGGCGGCGAACGTCTCGGGCGACGAGGACATGTCCCCAATCCCGACCGAGACGACGGCGATCACGGAGGAGACCCGGGTGCGCGAGCGTCCCGAGGCGATCGAGACCGTCGTCGTCAACCAGGCTTCCGAGACCGCCGAGATTCCAGCGACACCGGTGGAAACCGCCGGTGGCGTGGTCGGTCGGGCGGAAGCGTGGCTCGAGGAGGCCTCCGCGCATCCCATGCCGCTGGTCAGGGGGTACGCGTTCGAAGCGATGGAGCGTGCACCTGCCCTGCTCGAGCGGTCTGCGCCGGCGGGGTTCATCGACGAGAACCGCGGCGTTCGCTTCATCGCCACCATGGCGGTCGGCCAGACCGGCCTCGTCGGGCTGGTTCCCCTGCTCGAACCAGGCCTGCTCGATCGAAGCGACTCCGTCCGGGCCGCGACGATCTATTCGCTTCGGACGCTCGGGCAGCCGACGGACCCGACTCCGCTGGCCAGGTTCGCCACGAGCGACGACCCGGAGATCCGTGCGAACGCGATCATGATTCTCGGATTGCTGGGGAACCCCTCCGCGATCCCCGTCATCGAATCGACGCTGGGACGTGGCATGCTGCTGGCCAATCCGATGCGGGTCCGAATCACCGAACTCCAGGCGGCCGAGTCGCTGGTTCTGCTCGGGGACCAAAAGGATGTCGAACCGATCCGGGCGGCGTTGTTCGCGCCGGTCGAGCAGGGCGAGATCACGGTTCTGGCGTGCGACATCCTCGGACGCCTCGGGGATGAGCAGGCGAGGTCGATGCTGATGCGACTGGTCATGGTCGACGGGACGCAGCGCCGGCCACCCGAGATTCGAATCGCCGCAGCCCAGGCGCTCCTGCAGTTGTCGCCACCCCACGATCCCCAGCTGGCGGGCGTGCTCCTTGGGTCGGTCGATGCCACCGATGCTCGGTTGCGTGTTCAGGTGGCGGGCGCTCTTGCCCATCTTCCTGGTCAACGCTACACTGGCCATTTTGTGTGAAGCCCACGGAGTTCTCTGGCCTGTTCGCACTAACCTCAACTGGGAAATCCCTGCAAGCTAGGCGATTAATTTGGGCATTGTCCAGCTCTTGTCCGCCATGGCTCTTTTCATTTCCGTTATTGTAAGCTCCTTTTGCTTTTCCTTCTTCTTGCTC
>PKCT01000100.1 GCA_002862325.1 Phycisphaerae bacterium | reverse complement strand
GACGGCGTCGATGTCCTCGGGTTCGAGTCCCGCCATGCCGATCGCCTGGCGAATGGCGCTTTCGACCCCGCGATCCTCCGGCGAGAACGCGATCCCGACCGTATCCGGACACGAGGACTGGGCCGCCCCGAAACCGGCCACTTCTGCGTACACGCGGGCGCCTCGCATGGTCGCGATGTCCGCCGCCTCCAGCACGAGGATCCCGCCTCCTTCGCCCACCAACGTTCCCTGGGCGTCGGGTGCGTAGGGGCGCACCACCGTGGAGGGATCGTCGGCTTCGGTCGTCTCGGCCAGACGCTCGGCGTACTGCTGACGCAGCAGCGCCATGGGATTGATCTTCGAATCGCAGCCGCCGGTCAGACACGCATCGGCCGCCCCACGCTGGATCACGCGCATCGACTCGCCGATCGACAGCGTCGCGCTCGATTCGGCACAGGTGATCGTGTTGGATGGCCCCTGACAGTCGTGGATGATCGTGACGTGGCACGCCAGCATGTTCGGCAGATATTTCAGCAACCAGAGCGGCGTGAGCTGCCCCATGCCCTGCTCGCCCCAGGTCGCGAAGTCGAACGCGTCGTCGCCGTCGGTCGACTGGGAGAGCGCGAAGGTCAGTTCGTCGATGTCCGCGGCGATCAGACCGGCCCCGATGTGGCAGCCCATGCGATCGACCGGAATCGTTGGCGATGCATCGCCGTCTGCGGCCTTGGTGACGAGTCCGGCGTCCTCGACCGCGGCCGCGGCGGCACCGACGGCGAGCTCGATGTCGCGAGCCATGACCTTCGTCGCCTTTCGATACGACTTCGGCACCGCGTCCCGGACCTTGAACTGATCGGCGGGCAGGCTCCCCGCATGCTGGGATCGAAATCCACTGGCATCGAACTCCTGGATCGCGGAGAGACCGGAGCGTCCCTCGCACATCCCGTCCCACAGCGCGTCGATCCCGACGCCCAAGGCGGTGATCGGCCCGAGGCCGGTGATCACGACACGTCGTTGTGGTCTGGACATGGGTGCGGAGTCTACTCGGAGAAGGAGGGCGAGCGTCGGCTTCAGTCCGACGATCCCTCTCGCATGCGACGTGCGATCGCCATCGCCATCTCGAGCGCTTGTTCGTAGTTGAGACGAGGATCGACCTGGGACCGGTAGGCGTACCCGAGGTCCGCGTCGGTGAGTCCACGAGCACCCCCTACGCACTCGGTCACGTTCTCGCCGGTCAACTCAAAGTGCACTCCGCCGAGATGCGTACCGGCGGTTCGATGCACCTCGAAGGAGGCCTCGAGTTCCCCGAGCACGTCGTCGAAGGACCGAGTCTTGACCGCACTGCCCGCGAGCGTGCCCTCGGTCGGCCGCACCGTCTTGGTGTTCCCGTGCATCGGATCGCACACCCACAGCGGCGTTCGACCGGATTTCGAGACGGCCTCCAGAATGGGCGGAAGGCCGGACTCGACCTTGTCGCGCCCGAATCGGTGGATGAAGGTGAGCCGGCCCGGCTCCTGATCCGGATCGAGCGTCTCCGCCAGATCCAGGACCTGCTCGGGCGACATGGACGGCCCGACTTTCACCGCCACCGGATTGCGGATGCCGCGCATGAACGCGACGTGACCGCCCCCGGGATCGGCCGTTCGAAGACCGATCCAGGGAAGGTGGGTGCTCAGGTTCCACCAGCCCACGCGGTGCGGCACCTGGCGAGTCAGCGCCGACTCGTACTCGAGCAGCAGCGCTTCGTGGCTCGTGAAGAAGTCGACGCGAGTCAGATCCTCGATCTGGACTCCGGCCAGCGACTCCATGAACCTGAGACCCTCTCCGATCGACTCGACCATCCGTTGGTATTCGCTCGCGCGTGGCGCGTGCTTCACGAAGTCCAGATCCCAGTACTCGGGATGATGGAGATCCGCGAAGCCGCCGTCGACGAGTGACCTGATGAAGTTGAGGGTGAGCGAACTGCGGGCATGGCCGGTCACCATGCGCTCAGGGTCGGGCGTGCGGGCTACCACATCGAATTCCGGTGCGTTGACGTTGTCACCCCGGTAGCTGGGCAGTTCCACCCCGTCCCGCATCTCCATATCGGCCGACCGCGGCTTCGCATACTGACCGGCGAACCGTCCCACCCTGATGACCCGGCGACGCCCCGCATGGGCGAGCACGAGACTCATCTGAAGAAGGATCTTCAGACGGGATGCGATCGAGTCCGCGGAGCATTCATCGAAACGCTCGGCGCAGTCCCCACCCTGAAGAAGAAACCGCTTCCCCACCGCCGCATCGGCGATCTGGGCCCGCAGCCGCTCGATCTCCCAGCTCGTGACGAGCGGGGGCAGACCGCGGAGGGTCGCGTTGACCCGGGCCAGGGCGTCGGCATCGGGATACCGAGGCTGTTGGGTGGTCGGCAGCGACCTCCAATCCTCCGGGGTCCACCGGCTCGTTTCGTTGGGCGACTCGGACTGCGACATGGGCTCGGACCTCAATCGTATCGATGCACCGAATCGGGATCCGATTCGAAAGTGCGGGCGACAGGGGTCGAACCTGCATGGGGTTTCCCCCACGGGAACCTAAATCCCGCGCGTCTGCCAATTCCGCCACGCCCGC
>PKCT01000008.1 GCA_002862325.1 Phycisphaerae bacterium | reverse complement strand
GCGGCGTGGGCGGACAAGGAGTACGGCGCGAAGATCGACCCCGAATGGGTCCGGTCGGCCGGTCGCCGGGAGATCGTCTCGAGGATCGAGACCGCGATGGAGAAGAAGATCGACGCCACGGATCTCGCGCCCCTCGACCGATTCCTCCTGCCCGACTACGGGGCCCGTGAGCTCGTGAACTGGGCGAACAACCGTCTGGGCACGGAATTCCAGCCCGAAATCATCACGGACGCGAGCGACTCCGAGCAGGCGGTCGATCGCCTTCTCGATGCGGCCCGGGAGGCGTACGCCCGTCGGGAACAGGAGTACCCCATCGACTTCGCCGTCGACATGACGACCGCGAACATGGCGAACAATCCGCAGCAGGCCCTGAGTCAGTTCTGCGCATGGGTGAAGGCTCGCTACGAACTGAACTGGTCGCCGACCGCGCTTCCCTCGACCGATCCCGCCGAACTTCGGCGACTGCTCATCGAGCAGGCGAGCCGCTGGAAAGACGCTCGGATCTCGGAACGAGCGGCGTCCGCCGTGGCCGCGGCCGGCGACGACGTCGACGCGCTGGACCAGTGGTTCCAGAGCGAGTGCCTGGTGGCCCTGACCGATGCCGACCGACGACAGGCGCAGGAGATGGGCATCGCGGCATTCGCCGAATCGCGGATACGGGAACTCCTCCGGTCCGAGCTCAGCCAGTTCGAGCGCTGGATCATGCTCCAGATCCTCGACAGCACCTGGAAGGACCACCTCCACTCGATGGACCAGATTCGCGACGCCATCGGCTTCCGCGCCTTCAGCCAGCGGGATCCTCGGATCGAGTTCAAGCGCGAATCCGCCCGGCTCTACGGAGAGATGGAGGATCACCTCCGTGAGCGCGTGACCGACATCGCGTTCAAGGGCAGGCTCCAGGCGCAGCAGCAGGTCGCCCCCCAGGCCGCCCCCCAGAGCGAGGCCCCGAAGACCCGCCCCGCGGCGGAACAGGTCGAAGCGGCCCGTCCGTCGGTCGCAGCCGCCGCGGCGATGCTGGCCGAAGCCGATACTCCCGAGGGAACGGAGGAACAACGTCGAGACCTCGAGATCGCCGAGCAGGCCGGCGGCCCCGCGGAGCCGGTCAGCGAGGCGAAGCCTCGTCAACCGTCCTCCCGCAAGAACGCCCCCGCGATCGGTCGCAACGAAGTGGTCACGATCGAGGAGCCGGCCACCGGCGAACGTCGGGAACTCAAGTGGAAGAAGGCCGAGGCGCTCGTGAAGGACGGCTGGCGGCTGGTCTAGATATCGCCCTACGCCACACGAGGTGGGGAGAATCGCTACACTCTCCCCGCCTCCGTAGCTCAATCGGTAGAGCAGCTGACTCTTAATCAGCGGGTTCTCGGTTCGAGTCCGAGCGGGGGCATTCCCGGAAGCGACGATGGACCGGCCGACCTCGGACTGCCCGATCGCTCAAATCCAGGTGAACACGAGAACGGGCGGGCGACGCATCCCTGCGAGCCCGCCCGTCTCTCATTTCAGCCCCTCCAGTGCCGGGGATGGACTGCGAAGCCGGTCGGCCCGTGAAAGTGGAATCCGGATCTGGGAAACGGTTATCCTGCGATCTCCGTCTTCTTATGGACATGATTCTGATCATCGCCGCGATCGCCATCGGCATCCTCCTCGGACTGGGGCTGGGGAGATGGTGGCTCTTCGAGCGAACCCGCGTTTCGAAGACGTCGACGACGGAGATCGTCAATGCCCTGATCACTGCCCTGGGACCGCAACACCACGGGGTGGTCGTCATCGACGAACAAGGAGCTCTCACCGAGTCCAGCGACTGCCTGTCCACGATCCTTGGGTACGAGCTCGCCGCCACACCGAACGAAGCCACCGTCGTTCCACTGGCCGACTGGGCCCGGGACGTGATTCCGGATGACCGGGACGCGATCAGAGCCTGGGTCGTCGATCCCGTCCTCAGAGAGACGCCCCTCTCGATCCGCATGCAAAGCGATGGGGACGTTCGCTGGCTCCGCCTGATCCACATCCGGTCGTCTTCCGCCAAACACACCACGCTGCTGATCGAGGAGACCGAGACGATCGATCGCGCTCGCAAGGAGCGGATCGCCCTGCGAAACGCGACCGTGACGGTCGAGATCGCGGACGTCCTCACCACCGGGGAGACGGTCGAGACCGCGATCGCGGACGTCCTGATGATCCTCAACGAAAGATTCGACCTCCGATCCAGCACCTGGTGGTCGATTCACCCGGACACCGGCCAGATCGCCGAGGTCGCGTCGAACCGGACCGACGTGGACCATCCCACGGAACTGCCGAACGGCATCATCGAGGCGATGAAGGACCCATATGGTCGACTCGCTGGCGGCCTGCCCCTAGTGATGGTCGAGTCCGATGCACGCCTTCTTCTCCCCATCCTCACCAACGCCCAGCTCTCGGACATCCTGGTTCTGCATGCGACCCGACCGAACACCTGGGATTCCGAGACCACGGAACAGCTGATCGTGATCGCGGACAAGATGGGCCGTCGCATCGAGCAGTTCATCGGCGAAGAACAGCGGGAAGCGTGGGCCGCCACCCGAGGGTCCCTCGAACGAGCGGAAGCGATCGC
>PKCT01000286.1 GCA_002862325.1 Phycisphaerae bacterium | reverse complement strand
GGCGTGGAGCTCGAGTTCGAACCCGACGACGATGGTCTCCTGATGGGGCTCGAGGCGACGGACGGTGTTCCGACCATGTTCGATCTTTCGGGCACGCTCCCCGAGACGCTGGTCGCGGGCCGCCCCGTCCTCGACACGAAGCTGTCCGGTCACCTCGATCCTCGATCCAACGCCACCAGTCCATGGCTTCTGATCGATGCGAGTCGAGGAACGATCGGAGGTGGCGAGGTGAAGGTCGAGTCGGGACTCGAGTTCGGCACGACGCGATATCGAACCCGCCTGATCGTCAACGACGTCGACCTCGACAGCATCGCGCGAACGTCCGAGGACGGACTCGTGGAGTCGAGGGAACGACTCCCCGGGATTCTCTCGGCCCGCGTCGATGTCGGAGGGCTCACCGACGATCCCGACAGTCGCGTCGGTCGTGGAAAGATCATGATCCGCGATGCGGTCCTGGCCGACGGCGGGTCGCTCGCCCTCCTCCAGATCGGCCAGCTCGTACCTCCGATCGCCGACGAACTCGCGGTGGCCCAGGCGAACTTCTGGATCAATCGCGGCATGCTGGACATCGACGACATCACCCTCGAGGCGGAGACCCTCACCCTGGCGGGACGAGGCGAGATGCGACTCGACGACTGGCAGTGGTCGATCCGTCTCCTCCCCCGCGGCCCGGTCCCGGCCCTCAGCGACCTGGTCTCGGCCATCTCCGGAACCCTCGCCGCGATCGACGTCACCGGAACCCCGAACGATCCTCAGGTGAACCTCACCCCGCTGCCGCTCGTGGTGCCGCGCAGTTCGTTCGAGCGGATCGCCACCCCGAACCAGTCCGAAGATTCTGACCAGGAGCAACGACCGTGAATGAAGAACCGCACGCATCCAGCGAGCCACAACGCCGCGAGGAGGCGATCCGCAAGCTGGTGGAGCGTCACAGCGGGGTGGAGACTCCACGCCGGCTCGGCTTCCTGGAGTCGATGGTGTCGACCGTGCTCCGCCTCGGACGGGACCGCGCCGACACCGGCGAGCTCAAGCTCGTCGCGACGTCCCTGAAGGAGTTGCGCTACGCCTATCGAGTCTTCCGCCCCTGGAAGAACGTACCGAAGATCTCGATCTTCGGCTCGGCAAGAACCCCTGAACACCACGAGGACTATCAGGCCGCGCGGGAGTTCGGAAGTTTGATGGGGGAGGCCGGCTGGATGGCGATCACGGGGGCCGGCGACGGCATCATGAAGGCGCGACACGAAGGCCCCGGACAGGCGAGAAGCTTCGGCCTGCGGATTCGACTTCCTTTCGAGACCACCGCGAACTCGGTGATCGACAAGGATCCGAAGCTGATCAACTTCCGCTACTTCTTTACTCGCAAGGTGATGTTCGTCACCAATTCCCAAGCGATCGTGGCGCTGCCCGGCGGATTCGGGACGATGGACGAGCTCTTCGAGGCGTTGACCCTGATCCAGACGGGCAAGGCGAGTCCGGTGCCGATCATCCTCCTCGAAGGCGAGGGCGGCAACTACTGGTCCAAGTGGCTCTCCTTCATCAAGGAGGAACTGCTCGACAACGGGTGGATCAGCGAAGCCGACCTTTCACTGGTCGAAATCGCATCCAGCCCGGCGGACGCGAGGGACCGTACCGTCCGCTTCTATCGAAACTACCACTCGTCCCGCTACGTGGGCGACAAGTTCGTGATTCGTCTCAAGCGTCCAATCACGGCGGATGAACGCGAGACGCTCGAGTCCCGGTTCAGCCAACTGAGCAAGGATGGCCGGCTGGAGTGCGGCAAGGCCCTCTCGGGCGAGAAGTTCTTCCTCGATCTCCCCCGCATCTACTTCCGGTCCCGTCGACGGGACTTCGGCGTGCTGCGACAATTGATCGACGCCATCAACGCGCTTCCCGGTCCGGAGCCCGCGTCATGAGATCGTGGCGTCGGTGGCTGACCGGCGGAGCTACGTGCCTCGTGCTCGGCTGCGCAGGACCGACGCCGACGTCGGACCGGGAATCGGCGTCGTCCGGACGTGACATGCAGACCGGATTGGTCGCCGAGCGTTGGCGGGTACCACGCAACACCGCACTCGTCGAGGAGATCTTCACCACCGCCGTCGCGCCGGCCGCGGCCGCCGAGGTGAGCGGGGTCGCCACGATGCGGCGCGACGGGTTCCGATGCGCGATCGGCCGCCGGGACGTCGTCGAGAGAATGCTCCGCGATCGAACGGTCGATGGACTCGCCGGCCGAACCTGGCACGGTGAAGCCACGACCTGGCGTTCGCTGATCGGACGTCGAACCCAGGGCGGCACGGTCCTGCTCGTGGATGGACGAGCCCGGCGCCTTCCGGAATCGGTCGTCTCGATCGAGATCCGCGGGTGGTCCCTCCCCACTCCCGAGGACGCCGCCCTGCATCTGCAACTGGTCCCCATCCTCACCACGAGCGTCGGCCCGCGGATCGGGACCGCGCCGTCCCGCCCCGGACGGCTCCGCGGAACGCCGCTCGCAACCACCCTCGAATCGACCCTGGAAGTCGGGCAGTGCCTCTTGCTGACCTCGGTGGCCGCTCTGCAGGCTCCCGATTCGTCGACCTCGGAAGAGGCCGCCGACGAGGA
>PKCT01000297.1 GCA_002862325.1 Phycisphaerae bacterium | reverse complement strand
TCCATGCGGGGGTCGTCCTCGGCGAGCATGCTCGCGTCGCGCAGGGCGTAGGTGCCGTCGGGTCGCATCTCCCACGCCTGCCGATGGTCGTCGAGCTCGATCGAGAGAATCTCCCAGAGCCGCTCCCGTAATGCCCGGTCCTCGACCGGCGTCGTCGCCTCCACGCGATTGTGGAGGTTGCGGTACATCCAGTCGGCGCTGCCGATGAAGAAGTCGCCGTCGAGCGGGTCCTCGCGCCCCCCACCGAACCAGAAGATCCGACTGTGCTCGAGGAAGCGACCGATGATCGAACTCACCCGGATGTTCTCGCTGAGGCCGGGAACGCCCGCTCGAAGACAGCAGAATCCGCGGACGATGCATTCGATGTGCACACCGGCCTGGGAGGCGCGATAGAGGGCGTCGGTGATCTCCCGATCCTCCAGCTGATTCATCTTGCAGATGATCCGAGCCGGCCGGCCGGCGCTCGCCAGAAGGATCTCCCGGTCGATCAGCTCGAGGAAGTTGTCCTTCATCGTCGTCGGCGCGACCAGAAGCTTGTTGTACTCCCGCTGCCGACTCCGGCCGGTCATGTAGTTGAAGAGCGCGACCAGATCCTCGGTGATCGCGGGATCGCAGGTGAACAGCCCGAGATCCTCGTAGAGCTTCGCCGTCTTGGAGTTGAAGTTCCCGGTGCCGACGAAGGCGTAGCACCTGATCCCCGACGACTCCTGCCGGACCACGAGGACCGTCTTGGTGTGGGTCTTGAGCCCGACCACGCCGTAGGCGACGTGCACCCCGGCGTCCTCGAGCTTCCGGGCCCAGTGGATGTTCCGGGCCTCGTCGAACCGCGCCCGCAGCTCCACCAGCACCGCGACCTGCTTGCCGCTCTCCGCGGCCCGGATGAGGGCGGGGATGAAGGGGCTGTCGCCGGAGGTGCGGTACAGCGTCTGCTTGATGCAGAGGACCCGTGGATCGGCCGCGGCCTGTTCGACGAATCGTTCGACGGTGGCATCGAAGGACTCGTAGGGCATGTGGACGAGCAGATCACTCGCGCGGGTCGCGGCGAGGATATCGCCTTCGTCCCCGTCGAGCGAACGAGGGACGGTCGGACGCCATGGCTTGAATCGAAGCTCGGGAATCTCGATGTCGGCGATCCCGTCGAGCACCGCGTAGTCCAGGATCGGATCGGTGACGTAGAGGTCCTCGTCCTTGAGATCGAGTTCGTCCAGGATGAATCGGACGATGCGGGAGTCGGCGTCGCCACCGATCTCGAGTCGCACCGACCGGGCGAATCGACGTTCCCGAAGCTGCTGCTGAATGTGCTCGAGCAGATCCTCGGCGTCCTCGTTGTCCTCCTCGAGATCCGCATTCCGCGTGACGCGGAAGGGAAGGATCTCGAGGATCTCCATGCCCGGGAAAAGATCGTCGAGGTTGCGCTCGATGATGTCCTGGACCGGAACGAACCGACGTTTGTCGCCGAGGTCGTAGAGCCGCGTGGGCACCTCGGGCACCTTCACCCGAGCGAAGAGCTCCTCCGTCTCCCCCGCCCTGCGAAGCAGCACCCCGATCGACACGCTCAGATTCGAGATGAACGGGAACCGGTGCCCTGGATCCACCGCGAGCGGAGTCAGAATCGGAAAGACGTTCGCCCGATACCAGCGTTCGGCGACATCGCGTTCCTCGTCGTTCAGATCGTCCCACCCAAGAATCTCGATGCCCTCCTCGGCGAGACGAGGGAGGACGTCCTCGCGATAGCACCGCGCCTGCAGCGCGACGAGCTCGAGCACCACCTCGCGGAGCTCCGAGAGTTGTCGTTCCGGCGGCAGCGGTTCCCATGCCTGGCCGCCGAGCCCCAGCGACCGTCTTCGCTTCAGGCCACCGATCCGCTTCATGAAGAACTCGTCGAGATTGCTGGCGGTGATCGCGAGGAAGCGGACGCGTTCGAGAAGCGGATTGCGAGGGTCGATCGCCTGGAAGAGAACCCGTCGATTGAACTCGAGCCACTGGAGATCGCGGTTGAGGAATCGAGCCGAATCGGTCGGGGCGATCGGTCCTGGATCAGAGATCTCGACCCCGGTTCGGGCGATGGCGGTGCTTGGATCGGGCATGGGGTCGTTCATGGGGACGGTGGACTCGAGAGAATGAATTGGTTGATGGTGGGAGGAATCAGGTGGACAGGGTCGGGGCCAACCAGCGTGCGATGCAGCCGGGCGCCTCCTCGACGGCGACCGACACCAGTCCGCAGCCCTCGGGAATCCGATCTCGGACTACTTCGCCGACGTGCTCCGCGACCCGCTCGGCGGTCGGATGCACTCGATCGAAGGGCGGCGTCCCGTTCATCGTACGACCCGCGAACGGCGAGACGGCGTCTCGGAGCGCCTGTTCGACCAGGTGGAAATCGACCAGGAGGTCCTCCTGATCGAGCTTCTCGCCCCGCAGAAGGAGCGTGACCCGCCAGTCATGGCCGTGGAGCTCCTCCATCACGCCACCCACCGAGACGGCATGCGCCGCCGAAAACCGCTGCGAAACCTCGATTTCAAACATCCCCCCAGTGTACGAGCACAGGACCGGGCACGGGAATGGACATTCGTTCCGCCCTCGGTACGATCATCGCCTCGACCCGTCGCACCTC
>PKCT01000133.1 GCA_002862325.1 Phycisphaerae bacterium | reverse complement strand
GCCGGACTATTCCATCTACGACTCGGCCGACCAGGTCGCGGCGATGAAGCGGGCGCTCGAGGAGGTCGGACTCGACACGAGCAACTGGCCGCCGAGATCGATGCTCGGTCAGGTGAGCGCCGCGAAGAACGCACTGCAGTCCCCCGAGGACTTCGCCGGCGCGGCCACCGACTTCCACAGTCGGACCACGGCCCGTGTGTACACCGCGTATCAGCGGATCCTCGAGAAGAATCACGCGGTCGACTTCGACGATCTCCTCCGGCACTCCGCCGGTCTCATGCGTCATCACGACGAGGTCCGCACGTCGCTGCAGGAGCGCTACCGCTACGTGCTCATCGACGAGTACCAGGACACCAACCACGCCCAGTTCGTGATCGCCAACGCCATCGCGGGCGGTCACGGAAATCTCTTCGTCGTGGGCGATCCCGACCAGTCGATCTACGCATGGCGGGGGGCCGACATCCGGAACATCCTCGACTTCGAGGCGCATCATCCGGGTGCGAAGACGGTGCCTCTCGGTCAGAACTTCCGCTCGACCGGCCACATCGTCGCAAGCGCGGATGCGCTGATCGCCAACAATCGACGTCGCAAGGAGCGTCCGCTCACCACCGAGCACGAGGCGGGTGAACCGGTCAAGGTGGTTCGTCTCGCCGACGAGCACGAGGAGGCGCGGCACGTCGTGGATCACTTCCGCGCCCTCGCCGACGAAGGTGTGCCGTGGCGATCGATGGCGGTCCTCTACCGCGTCAACGCCCTCAGCCGGGTGCTCGAGGATCGTCTGCGCCGGGAATCGATTCCCTACGTCATCGCCCGCGGAACGGCGTTCTACGACCGCAAGGAGATCAAGGACGCGTTGGCGTACCTGCGGATGCTGGCGAATCCGGCCGACGATGTCGCGTTCCGCCGGATCGTCAACACGCCGGCACGCGGGATCGGCGAAAGCACGATCAAGCGGATCGAGGCGGCGGCGGCGGCGGCAGGGCGTTCACTTTCCGAGGCGTGCGGCGAACCGAGCCTCCTCGGCGAGGTCGCGACCCGTAGTCGCAAGGCGGTCCTGGGATTCGCGGGGATCGTCGCCGACTGGCGTCGTGAGATCGCCGCCGGGGACTCGACCGGTTTCGGGGACCTCGTCTCCCGCGTTCTGCGCGAGAGCGGTCTCGAGCGCCCCGAGGCCGCGTACGAGAGCGAGGAGGAGCGGCAGCGTCAGGCGAACCTGGCCGAACTGGTCTCGGCCGCCACCGACTTCGTCCCACCGTCCATCGCCGAGGATGAGAGCGGCGGCGTCGTCCCGATGGCCGTCGCCCTTCGGGAGTACCTCGAGTCGGTGGCACTCGTCAGCGACGCCGACGTGATCGATTCGGATGCCGGTGTCGTCACATTGATGACCTTGCACGCCGCGAAGGGCCTCGAGTACGAAGCCGTCGCGATGATCGGGGTCGAGGACGGGCTTCTCCCGCACAGTCGCGCTCGCGAGAGCGACTTCGAACTCGAGGAGGAGCGCCGGCTCTGCTTCGTGGGCATGACCAGGGCCGAACGTCATCTGCTCGTCACCAGCGCAGGCATCCGCACCGTCCGCGGGATGCGACAGCCGACCATCCGGAGCCAGTTCCTCGAGGAGATTCCCGACGAGCACTGCACCCGACTTGACTTGGGCGACCAGTGGGGCGACGGGGGGGGAGGTGGCGATTCGGGCTATCACGTCGAGTACGACGATCCCGACACCGCGGAGGGGATCGCCGCGACCTTCAAGCCGGGCACCATGGTCCGTCATCAGCAGTTCGGCACCGGTGTCGTCTCGAGCTTCGCACCGCGGGGTGGCGTCCACGCGGTGGTCGTGGACTTCCGAGTCGTCGGTCGCAAGACGCTCGTCCTCGAGTATGCCAAGCTCCAGCGGATAGACGCCTAGTTGGCGTTGATGACGGCGCGGCTCGAGGCGGTCATGGAGACGTGGTTCGCCAGGACGACGGTTCGGCCCCGAGCTTACGACCGTAGTCCGAGAGCGACTGCATCGCCCTCGCGCTGAACACGCTCATGGGGTCGATCGCGCCAAGATCCTTCTCGACCGAGAGCCAACGCACCTCGACCTCGCCGTCGCCTCGGAGTTCGGTGAGTTCGGCAAGGGCGTAGAGGTGCCGGAGGCCGACGATCTCCGCCGACGTTCCGAGGAGCTGGAAGGCCCGGTTCCCGACCGTCGGCCAGGTCGGTTCCGACACCGCGGGAGGGATGCGAAGCGCGCCGTTGAGGATCACCCAGTAGCGGGTCTTGGGAATCGGGGCGTCCGGATACATGCGCTTCCAGAGCGAACCGAAGGTGTCTTGAACCGCCGATGCACGTCCACCCGTGTAGAAGTTCCCGATCGCACCACCGTCGACGTACAGCGCCCCGTCGATCTCCCGGGGCGGGAAGACCGCGGGGATCGCCGAGGATGCGAGGACGATCTCGCGAAGCGGGACGGCGTCCTTCGTCTCGATCGCGCGTCTGCTGGCCTCTACGAAGTCGAAGACACCCGGGATCTGTTCGTCGATGTTGCTCGCCTGGATCAGAAGGAGGCGTCCCTCGGTGGTCGCCTCTTCGATCTTCCTCGCGAAATCGACGTCGAGGATCGAATCGAGGTCGCGCTCGATTCC
>PKCT01000272.1 GCA_002862325.1 Phycisphaerae bacterium | reverse complement strand
CCGGCGTCGGCAGCTCAACCTCGATCTCGACGGCGACGAGTTCATCGACGAGTTCGACCTCTTCCTCGCCGAGTTCGACCTCGACGAGGACGGCGCGGTGGTCTACGACTCGGACCTCGCCGGCGGAGCGACCGTGGAGTTCGAGGGGATCGACGACCAGCTCGCCCACCTGCTGGACAACTCCGATCCGGATCGGAACGACGACGGTCTCGTCGACGAGAGCGACACCGGACTCGGCTACCGGGACGGCGTCCTCGACTCGTGGGATCGCTACGCCAAGGTCACCGGCCGACTCGCCTTCGCGGTCGGACGCGACGACTGGGAGACGAGCCATGGAGACGTGGTTCGGACGATCGTGAGGGGTGCGATCGATTCGGAACCGGACGTCGCCGCGATGAGCTTCGAGGTCGACGAGGAGGAGCTCCGGGTGGTGACGACCGAGATGTTCGACGACACCGCCACCTACTTCGACGACGTGACCGCGTCCGGCGTGACGCTCGCCGACCAGGCCCTCGCGGACGACGGAGAGGTGATTCTCCCCTCCGACGCGGAGCATCCCGGATACGAGTTGACGCCCCTGGGCAGCTCGAATCCCTACGACCTCTACCAACGGCCGATCTACCGGGACTTCACCTTCGAGAACGTCCGCATCCCCGTCGGCACCAACGCCCTCTTCGAGAACTGCACGTTCGTCGGCGTGACCTTCGTCGAGACCGAGGAATTCTGCAACGACGTCAACTGGAACTACGCCGGCGCCCTCGAGGACACCGATCCCGGCCCGGACTTCGTGATTCGAAATCGGTTCGAGAATCTCGTATCCAACCATCCCGATCTCGGCGAGGTGGTCGACACCAAGACGTTGAGCAACAACCTGCGATTCGAGAACTGCACGTTCCTGGGATCGATCTCGGGCGACACCCCCGGCGAGTACACGCACTGGCGCAACAAGATCCAGATCACGGGCGCGACCCGCTTCTTCAGCGACCCCACCGATCCGGAACTTCTGGATCAGCCGGACGGTTCGACGCTCGAGAGCCTCTTCGCCGGTCTGCCCGAAGAACAGATCGAGGAGATGCGGAAGAGCTCGATCATGCTCCCCGGCTGGTCGGTGGACGTCGGCTCCTTCACGAACGAGACCTCCGAAGATCTCGACGCCACACCCCGCGTCGACCTCCGTGGCGTCATCGTGGCGGGCATCCTCGACGTGCGCGGCACCGCACGGGTCCTGGGGACGCTGCTGATGACGTTCCGGCCCACGCCCCAGTCGGGCCCCCTCTTCTACGACGGCCAACCCGACGCGTTCAACACGACGATCGGCTACTTCGGTCCCGACGACGGGGACGGAGAAGGTGCGGATCCGACGTCGGACGCGTTCGAAGGCTTCGGAGAGATCGTGCTCGAATACGACGACAGCGTCGTGCTTCCCGACGGGATCCCCTGGCCGATCCTGGCCGAACCCGTCGCCGCCAGCTACCGCGAGGGCTTCCAATGATTCGACGACGCGTCACCAACCAGGATTACGCCGCGGCCTCCCGCGGACGACGAGGCTTCAGCCTGGTCGAAGTCATCATCGCGCTCGCGATCACCGCATCGCTGCTCACCGCGACCCTCGTCGCGCTCGACGCGAGCTTCCAGGCGTACCAGTCCACCACCGAGCAGGTCTCGAGCCAGTCGATCGGACGCATCGTGATGCATCGTGCCCTGACGCTCATCCGCACCGGTACGAACTTCGGCCCCTATCCCATCGATCCCAAGGTCTCCCGCATCCGCAGCGACTTCATCCAGTTCGAGACGCAGGAAGGCGAGGTGGTCCAGATCACCTGGGACCGGGTGCAGCAGCGGCTGCTCTACGAGGTCCAGGGCCAGGCCCCGGTCCCCCTGCTGGACGGTGTGGTCGGCACGACCGATGGGAGCGGCGTCGCGATCGAGCCCTTCACCCTCGAATACAAGCAGGGTCGGAACCTCTATCGAGCGACCATCGACCTCACCATTGAACCCGACGATCTCGTGCAACTCGATCTCGAAGGCGACGGCGGCAGCCAGATCCGCCTGGTGGGAAGCGCCATGCCGAGAATCGAAGCGTTCTGACGGGGTTTCGACCCGGAAAGAACCGTTGACCCCCGAACGGGAGCGCCTACCATTCACGGAGTTCCTTGTCCGGGGGGATATGGCGACATGAGCGACAAGTCCAATATCTGGCCGATCAGCCGCTCCGAACTGGTGGGGCGCTTTCAGATGTCCACCAGGAACCGGAACCTGCTCGTCTTCGGCATGACGGGCATGGCGATCGGCAACATCTTCCTGTTCTTCCTGTTCCACAACATCTTGAAGTCGACGGGCGCGGCCTCGACGATCCCGTACGTGTTGCTGGTCATGTGGAGCATCCCCTTTCTGATCGTGGCCGTCGGCCTGGGCATCTGGTGGCGGAGAAAGCTCAGATGGGAAGTCCAGGCCCCGAGGATCTGGGATGCCGACGGATGCATCTGTCCGTGGTGCCACGAGGATGTCCGGTCGAAGGCCTGCGACGCACACGGCGTGGATGCCTCCCATCGAGATCTGCTGGTCGCGTTCTACGCCTCGCCGATGTTGGACAAGAACGCCGAAGCCGGCCGTCGTTTGATCGCCGCCATCCCCAAACG
>PKCT01000142.1 GCA_002862325.1 Phycisphaerae bacterium | reverse complement strand
AGTGTCCAGAGTGCGGCAGCAAGCTGGCCGACTCGAGCTAGAGCGTGCCCGGCCGGCCAGTTGCTTCCGCCGAAACCTTGAACCACGCACCACCGCCCTCGGCCCACGCCGGGGGCGGTGTCGCTCACGGGAGGGACGGAGGCTCCATCCTGGCGATCGGCCCTTGTATTGACGGTGCCCTCCTCTATGATGCGGCTTCGGCTCCTGCACCCCGCGCAAGCGTTTGCCATTCCCCAGACTCGAGCGAGAAAGACATGCATCGCACCACGACCCTCGTCGCCCTGGCCGCCAGCGGCCTGTTCACCACCGCAGCCACCGCCCAGGCCACGTTCGTGTTCTCCAACTCCGGACAGGTACTCGGAAACAGCCTCAGCACCTCAGTCGCCCTCGGCGACCTCGACGGCGACGGCGATCTCGATGCCATGGTCGCGAACGACGCCGACTTCCCCAACACCGTCTGGACCAACGACGGCACCGGCAACTTCAGCCCCGGACAGGCACTCGGAAACGGCTGGAGCACCTCAGTCGCCCTCGGCGACTTCGACAAAGACGGCGACCTCGATGCCATAATCGCAAACCGTGGCGACCTCGGCGAGCCCAACACCGTCTGGACCAACGACGGCAACGGCATCTTCACGAATTCAGCGCAGGCGCTCGGGAACAGCCGAAGCGAATCAGTCGCCCTCGGCGACCTCGACGGCGACGGCGACCTCGATGCCATGGTCGCGAACGTCCTCCAGCCCAACACCGTCTGGACCAACGATGGCACCGGCACCTTCACCAACTCCGGACAGGCACTCGGAAACAGCTTCAGCAACTCAGTCGCCCTTGGCGACCTCGACGGTGACGGCGACCTCGATGCCATGGTCGGAAACCAGTCCCAGCCCAACACCGTCTGGACCAACGACGGCAACGGCATCTTCACCAACTCCGGACAGGCACTCGGGAACAGCTCCAGCTTCTCAGTCGCCCTGGGCGACCTCGACGGCGACGGCGACCTCGATGCCATGGTCGCGAACCACGGCGAGCCCAACACCGTCTGGACCAACAACGGAAACGGCAACTTCAGCCCCGGACAGGCATTCGAAAACAGCGACAGCTACTCAGTCGCCCTCGGCGACTTCGACGAAGACGGCGACCTCGATGCCATGGTCGCGAACAACGGCCAGCCCAACACCGTCTGGACCAACGACGGCACCGGCATCTTCACGAATTCAGGGCAAGCGCTCGGGAACAGGCGAAGCGAATCAGTCGCCCTCGGCGACCTCGACGGCGACGGGGATCTCGATGCCATGGTGGGGAACAACAACGAGCCCAACACCGTCTGGATAAAAGCGACGCGCGGTCTCTGCGTCGCCGGGGACAGGAATGGCGACGGCATCTACGACGAGACCGATGTCCGGCTCGGCATGGCAGACTTCGGCATCACCGCGGGCACGCCCGGCGACATGGACGGAGATGGTGACGCAGACGAGGCCGACTGGGTCCTGCTCGGAGATGAACTCGGCATCTGCCAGGGCGACGTCAACGGCGACGGCATCGTGAACGCCGCCGACCTCGGGATCGTGATCGGCGTCTGGGGCAACTGCCCCTGACGCAAACGTTCAACCCAACGACCCACCACCGCCCTCGGCCCACGCCGGGGGCGGTATTGTGTGTGGGAATCGCGCAAGGCGGTCATCACCGTGTCCGCTTGCTGTTCCGATGGTTGGATTGGCGACGGCCGTTCCCTATCATATGGTTCAGCTCTCAAATCCCAAGAGAGCCCCAATCCGAATCGACAGTCCCAGGGGAGACCCATGACGCTACCGACCGCACTCGAATCCTGCCCTCAGGGAATCAGACCCAGGGGACAGTCGCTCGGCGGGTAGTCGTTCCGCGGGGCGTCACCCCAGGCGGCGAGCATGATGCCGAGGTCCTCCGCATTGACTCGTGAGTCGAAGTTGATGGCGGCCACGATCGCGTACCCACAACGAATGTTTTCTTGACGTACCGACCTCAATGAAGCCGTGCGACGTCCCCGATGCTGACCGCCGGCCATCCGGAAAGCCATTGGATCCGGTGCCCTCGTTCGCTAAGATGCATGTCACGATTCCAGTTCCACACCCACCCGAGAAAGACATGCACCGCACCCTGACCAGCGTCGCCCTGGTTCTCGCCGGACTCTTCAACACATCCACCACCGCCGGCAACACCCACTATGTCGACGTGAATGGCGACATCCAGACCGTGATCGGCAACGCCGGCAACGGCGACACGATCCAGCTGGCGGCGGGCCAATACGACATCACGGAAACCATCGATCCCGGCGGCAAGGCGCTGACGATCCTGGGAACGGTGGACGGCAACGGCGATCCGACCACGATTCTCGATGGCGGCGGTGGGGTCCGGGTGCTGATCTGTGAGAGCGGCGAGACCAGCACGACGGTCTTTCAGGGCCTCGTGATTCGGAACGGATGGAACTCGGGTGTCGGCGGCGGGATGTTCAACGCAAACAGCAGCCCGACCCTGACGAATTGTTCGTTCGAAAACAACTCGGCTGGTTACCTCGGCGGCGGGATGTGGAACAACAACTCCAGCAGCCCGACCCTGTCCGACTGCACGTTCACAGGAAACTCGGCCGAAGAGGGCGGCGGGATGTTCAACAACAAC
>PKCT01000252.1 GCA_002862325.1 Phycisphaerae bacterium | reverse complement strand
GCTTCGGCAGCCTCGACTGTCTTAACAAGTCGGTGCGTTGCTTCAAAGGCTTCACCAAGGCGGTCCCGGACGATCTCCTCGCGTCGAGGTCGCTCCTGAAGCCGACGTGATCAACGCCGCGTATCGCGTGAGGAAGCGTGCGAGCGAATTTTCGCGGCGAATTTTCGCCGCGGAATCTTGAACCACTTTGAACGTCGTGTAGTCTCGTCGCGACGACATCGAGTGATACTCCGTCGGGGGGTGCCGAACGGACTGGCCGGAGTAGTGAGATATGCAACATCGAATGGTCTTGGCCGTCATTGCGCTGTCGATGGCATGCTGTCTTGGTGGCGATCGTTGTCTCGGTCAGGATTGCCCCCCGTGCGACCTGAACCCAAGCGACTTTAATCAGCTTGGGTGTCTTGTCTTCTTGGAGGGTCCGGTTTGCGTCGTCACGAAGGTTACAAGAGGTCATAAATTTTGGGGGCCACTCGATGATCCCGTCTTGATCGGCAGTCAGACGGTGAACTGCTGCGCGGTTCCTGAAGGCGATCTCGATTGTCAAGGAGTGGAGGAGACTTTTTCCAAGTCGAGGACATCCACGGTCGGTATCACTTTGTCCTCGTCCATCAAAGGATCTATTGGTGTCCCTGGTACCGGGGCTGAGGCTTCGAAGACATTGGAAGGCCGAATCCAGCACTCGGTCACGAAATCGTATTCGCGGATGCTCCGGACGAATGCGTCCCCAGGTACGGTTCGTACGAAGACCTTGACCGCAGAGCGAAAAATCGGGCATGCGTTTATCGAGGTGACTGTTGAACACCAGTACAAAGTAGCGCACCTTTGTGATCCGAACCCCGATCCAGGTGGGGCAGTCACGGAGATCATTGTGCCATGCGCACGCGCTGTAACCAGATACAGAGGTAACGACATCGAATGGGATGAACCCCGTACCGAGGTCCGAGTGATCCAATGCGATGATGGAAAGCCGCAGCCATGGTGATTGCCCTCCCGATCCATCGCGTGATCGTCTTCGCGTCCGCTCTCATGATTGGTGGTGTGGTGTGGGCGGAACCCGTACCACCATGGAACGAAGCCGACGTCGACGAGTTGATCGCGGCCGGCCGGCTCGAAGAAGCGCTCGAACGGTGTGACCAGCAACTCGACCTTCTTTCGACCGTGGGGTATACGGATAGGCTTATCGATTGCGGGATCAGGGCGGGCATGCAGCGGAAGAAGATTCTTATTCGAATGGACGCGGACACCGAGGCGATCCTCGATACGGTGACGCTCACGGCGGAACTCTCGGTACATGCCGATGCCACGGGGTCGATTCCCCTGTGTGAGCTTGGATTCAAGTACGGACCGGAACTGATCCCGCTCATGCAGGGCAATACGAAGTTGGGAATTGGCTGGAGTTTGATGGAATCCAGTGCCCCCATCGATCGGTCCTCGGGCAGGGAGTTGTACCTCGAGGGCATCGGCGACATCTTCGAGGCCCTGTCGCAGCGTGCCGATCGGCGTGTCGACCATCCCGGAACCATCAACATGGTTCAGGGCGCAATCAATCTTCTCAGCGAGGCAAAGAGAACTTTTTCGGATTCGGAGCAGCGGATGCTGCTCTCGATGCGATATCTGGAGCTCTTCGATGTCGTCGATCGACTCGCGGCGTCCACGGGATATTTCGATGCCTGGGGTGATGCATCCGAATCTTCGGACGGTTTGCTTCTGGATAGTGTGTTCGGCGGCCTGATCTACGGCTGGTTGGAGGACGAAGAACCGAACGAGCTCGTGATCGATTCGGTGACTCGTTGGTTGGAATCCGCTCCAAAACCCGGGGGAAATCATTTCTGGGGACTTCTCGATGGCGCCAGGTCGCTGCTGCGAGCTGCGAACCAGAGCGATCCTCCCATCCCCGGCACGGAACGCCTGGCGCTAGCCTTCCTGGATCATTGCGAGATGCACCCTTTCTTTAGCGCGGGTACATCGAGGGCGTTGAGATACCTGGATAAAAGTCGCACCATGGTGGCGTTGGCGAAGAGCCGTGCGGCGGGCGGTGCTCGACCCGACGGTTCGCGTCGCGACAGCGATATCGATCCGGATCCCCCCTTTGATCAGAATGTCCCGACCGAAGGGAAGCCGTTGGTTTCGGTCGACGCTCCGCCGATCGAGATGTCGCCGGGTCTTCCCCGAGCGGTGGAGCGCGTCATGGATCGCCTCGATCGCGACGACGTCAACGTCGAGATGGTCGACGATCGATCCTCAGAGACGACGTCGGCCGAACGTGAACGGTCCCTGGGTCGCGTCCTTCTGATGGGTTCGGCGCTGCTCGGTGGTTTCGTCGTTCTGGTGGCGTGCCTGCGGAGAGGCGTGTCCGGTCCGTGACGCCTCAGCCGAGATCGAGATAGCCACGGAGACCGTGGAGTCCGCCCTCACGTCCGAACCCGCTCTCCTTCACCCCACCGAACGGGCTGGTGGCATCGAAGCGGTTGTAGGTGTTCAACCACACGACCCCGGCCTGGAGTCGACCGGCGACCTCGAAGATCTTGCTGCCCTTGTCGGTCCAGACCCCGGCCGCGAGACCGAAGCGGCTGTCGTTCGCACGGCGGATCGCCTCCTCGGCGGTTCGAAAGCTCATGACCGCGAGCACCGGACCGAAGATCTCCTCCCGCGCG
>PKCT01000067.1 GCA_002862325.1 Phycisphaerae bacterium | reverse complement strand
CCTCGTCGACGGCCGCCTGGACTACGACGACGATCTCCTCGCGGAACTCGACATCGTGGTGGCGAGTCCGCACGTCTCCCTCCGGCAGGATCCGAAGAAGGCGACGGCGAGACTGTGCCGCGCCGCGAGACACCCGCTCGTCTCGATCATCGGACATCCCACGGGTCGGATCATCAACGGCCGGGCCGGGCTCGAACTCGATCTGGACGCCCTGATCGAAGCCGCTCTCGAGGGAGGGACCGCGCTCGAGGTGAATGCGAATCCACTCCGCCTCGATCTTCGCGACCGTCATGTGCTGCGAGCCGCCCGGGCCGGATGCCCGATCGCCATCAACACCGACGCCCACTCCAGCGGGAACCTCGCCTTTCTACGATACGGCGTGCTCACCGCACGTCGTGGCGGCCTGTCCGCCGCGGGATGCGTCAACACGTGGTCCGAGGAGAAACTGCTGGAATGGATCGGGCGATGAGCACGGCGTTTCCGCCGGGCTCTATACTCGGCGGCCCGAGGAACCCACCATGCTCGATGCGCTTTCGGACAGACTCAACTCCGCTTTCCGGTCCCTTTCTGGGCGGGGTCGGATCAGCGAATCGAATGTTCGGGATGCGATGCGGGACGTTCGGACCGCGTTGCTCGAGGCCGACGTCCACTACGACGTCGTCAAGAAGTTCTGCGACGAGGTCGTCCAGGACGCCCTGGGCGAAGAGGTCCTCCAGAGCCTGAAGCCGGGTCAGCAGATGATCGAGATCGTCCATCGGCGACTCGTGGACCTCATGGGCCCCGTGGACACCCATCTGATGTTGGTGGAGCCCGGTCCCACGGTGGTGATGCTGTGCGGGCTCCAGGGGAGCGGCAAGACAACGACCTGCGGCAAGCTCGCAGCCCTGCTCAAGCGACGAGGCAAGCGGGTGCTCGTGGTCGCCGCGGACCTCCAGCGTCCCGCGGCGGTCGATCAGCTCCGGCTGGTGGCCGAAGGCGTGCAGCAGAACGCCACCGGTGACGGCGAGGTCGCCTTCCACGGAGAGCCGGAACGGTGTGCGGAGTACGGCAAAGCGGTCGGCGCGGCGGTCGGCGTCTGCCGCCGCGGCGTCGATCGAGGCCGCAAGGAAGGCTTCGACGTGGTCATTCTCGACACCGCGGGTCGCCTCCACGTCGACGACGACCTCATGGTCGAGCTCGAAGGCGTGAACACCGCGCTGACCCCCCACCAGATCCTGCTGGTCGTCGACGCCATGACGGGTCAGGATGCGGTGAACAGCGCCAAGGCGTTCCACGAGCGACTCGCGGTCGACGGCATCATCCTCACCAAGTTCGACTCCGACACTCGTGGTGGCGCTGCACTCTCGGTCCGCCAGGTCACCGGCGCCCCCATCCGGTTCATCGGCGTCGGCGAGAAGTTCGACGCGCTCGAGGAATTCCATCCCGATCGAATCGCGGGGCGGATCCTCGGCATGGGCGACGTGGTGAGCCTGGTCGAAAAGGCCCGCGACGAGGTCGACGAGGAGGACGCCGAGAAGATGGCGGAGAAGCTGGCGAAGGGCCAGATGACCATGGACGACTTCCTGAAGCAGATGAGGACCATCCGCCGCCTCGGCCCGATGAAGCAGATCCTCGGCATGCTGCCGGGCGTCGGCTCCGCACTCAAGGACGCGGAGGTCGACGAGAAGCAGCTGGATCGCCTCGAAGGCATGGTTCACTCGATGACGCCGGATGAACGCCGGGACGTCAAGACGCTCGACAAGAGCCGCAACAGACGCATCGCCAAGGGAAGCGGCACCCAGCCCCACGAGGTGAATCGACTCGTGAAGCAGTTCGAGACGATGCAGAAGATGACCAAGCAGATGGCCGGTCTCGGGATGAAGGGGAAGCTGGGCGCCGCCAAGGAGATGGCACGGGCGGGTGGCATGCCGGGACTCCCCGGCATGCCCGGACTCTCATCCAAGGGATCGACGCGAACCAAGAGCGTGAAGAGTGGATTCAAGCAGCGCAAGAAGCGTCGGTGATCTCGACGATCGCGTCCCGAAAACCTCGGACGCCGGCCGCTCCTAGTCCATTCCGCCCGGCAACGGGTCCTGCGCTCGCCCGGCACTCCAGTCCCTGACTCTCGGCATGACCAGTTCTCGGAGCAGGATCTTGACGCAGGCGGCGAGCGGCACCGCGAGAAGCATGCCGTAGACACCCGCCAGCGAACCCCCTGCGAGCACCGCCACGACGATCGAAACCGGATCGAGATCGGTCGTCTTGCCCTGAATGAGGGGCGTGAGGACCCAGTCGTCCAGCGTCTGCCCGATTCCATAGACCAACGTCGGCCAGAGCAGGATGCCCCACCATGCCATGCGCTGCTCCGGATCGACGCCGAACTGATCGACCGCGAGGAGGGCGATCGCGATCGGGACACCGACGGCGGAAAGATAGGGCACCGCACAGAGGACGCCGATCAGGAGGCCGAGCGCCAGGGCGTACGGAACGCCGACGATGAGCCAGCCGACCGCGAACACCGTGCCGAGGATGGCGCTGATGACCAGTCGACCTCGGACGAATCCGGACACCGCGCGATCCATCGAGCCGATCAGATGGAAGGCATGATCCCGATGTTCGACCGGGATCAGAGACCGGCCGAATCGGATGACGTGCGGGAACGCAGTGGCGAAGAAGAAGAAGTAGAACGG
>PKCT01000182.1 GCA_002862325.1 Phycisphaerae bacterium | reverse complement strand
CGAGCCTTGAGCGCCTCGTCCTTCCAGCAGGCGGCAAACAATTGGGCCAGGGCGTTCTTCTGCTCGGTCATCGATCTTCTCCGTTGGAATGGACGGTCAGGGGTGAGGGGAGTCGGGGTCGCAGCTTCACCCACCCGGAAAGTCAGTCAGCAGGTGGGGCTTGCGACCACGGTACATCCGGAGAATAGCCACGCACCGGGCCGTTGACCAGACGAAACACCCGATACTGCGCCCGGATGGGATCTTCGAGCCATGATCGCCCTCGGGCGGGGCGGGTACGACGTGACATCCTACCTGGCACCGCGTCAACTGAAGCGGCGGCAGACCGGCCGCCGAGATCATGTCCGGCAGTCGACCAGGTCACCGGCCGGCGGTGGTCGATCGCGTCATCACGGAGGACGGACACCCTCCCGACGACTCGATCCTCCAGGCCGTCGAAGAGACCGGTCGCCTTCCCGCGGTTCGCGTGGCGTCCGAACGAGGCCTTCCGCGCCATCTCCCCCATGAGTCCACCCAGCAACGATCGACCGCCCCATCCGATCGATCTCGCTTCGGGTTTGTCGGCCAGCCGATACCGGCGACAGAAACGCCGATACCGAACCGCACACTCCTCCAGGCTTCGGCCCAGACGAAGGAACTGCGGGTGCCAAGTGGTCATGGTGGGTGGTGATGCCGTCGGCGGTGCCGCTCGCGTAGCTCCCGTAGTTGGTGAACTCGTGACGAAACCCCGGCGCGATGCCCGCCGCGAACGGATTGCCGTGGATGTACCGCAGCACGTTCAAGACGTGTCGCTGGTCACGGTTGGAGACCCAGGAGGCGTGGTAGCGAGCTTCCCAGAAGTGGCCGCGGCGACCGAGGAGGCGGTTCAGACCCATCGCGGTGTACCAGTTGAGCCAATGCATGACCCGAGGCAGTTCATCGGGGCGACGCGGCTCGATCAGGTAGTGGACATGATTGCTCATCACCGCGACGGCGTAGATGCGAGCTCCGAACTTCTCGGCCGCCCGGGCGAGGGCGTGGAGTACGAAGAGCCGGGGCTCCTTGCGCTGCAGATCGAAGGCCCGGTTGTTGCACCGCACCGTGACGTGCGCACTGCAACCCGGACGACGGCGTCGAGGCGGTCGAGGCATGGGAAGAACTCCACAGGTTTCGAGAAGACATGCGACCGCCGAAGTCAGGGGCTCGACGAGACCCCGACCGGATCGGCCGCCCGAACTCGCACCCGGACGCTCTTGAAGGCCGGGGTCTTCGACGCCCCGTCCAGGGTCCGGGGCACCAGGATGTTCGCCTCGGGGTAGTACATCGCGGCACACCCGCGGGCGATCTCGAAGGGCCGGGCCAGCACGCGGAGCGAGCCGGTGCTCGTCGTCACCTCGACGAGATCGTCGACCGCGAAACCACGATCCGCCATGTCGTCGGGATGCATCAGGATGATGTCGCGGCGATCCTGGCCGCGGTAGAGATCCTCGTCCTCGTAGACCACGGTGTTGAACTGCCCCTCGCTCCGTACCGTCATGACGACGAGCTCGTCGGACTCGAGCTCGAACGACGGCAGCTCCACCGGATGGAACCGGGCCCGGCCGCTCTCGGTCGGGAAGGTCGGGTCGTGGAAGATCCGGCCGTCGATCGTGAACTCCTTCCGGCTCGTGCCGACGTCGGCGATCGCCCCGTAGCCGGGAACGACCTTCGCGATCACGCCGCGCACCGCGTCGTGGTCGCGCATCGCGGTCCAGTCGAGCGGCGTCTTGCCCACCACGCGTTCTCCCAACTCGCAGACCAGATCGACCTCGCCCCGGGGCCCCTCGTGACGAGCCGCCCCACCATCCGAGACCCGGACGAAGTTGAACATCGACTCCTGGGTGGTCGGCTGCGACTCCTCGTCGCGGGCCAGCACCGGCAGGACCAGCGTCTCGCGACCGAGGCCGCAGCAGTGGCCGGTGTTGGTGGTGGTCGAGAGCTGCACGACCAGCGGCACGTTCCGCAGGGCCCGGCTGGCGAACGCCGAGTCGGGGTTCGAGCCGAAGAGGTTGCCGCCCAGGCAGACCGCGAGATCGATCTCGCCCCGCTCCGCGGCCTCCATGCACGCCATGGTGTCGAGGCCGGGGGTCTTCGGCAGCTCGACCTCGAGGGTGCGCTCGAGCGCCGCGAGGATCGGCGGCTTCAGGACCGGAGTCACGCCGACCGAACCGACGCCCTGGACGTTCGAGTGACCGCGCAGCGGCAGGAGCCCCGCCCCCGGCCGGCCGAGCATGCCGCGCAACATCGCGAGGCCGCCGATCGTCTGGACATTGGCGACCCCGTGTTCGTGGTGGGTGATCCCCATCGTCCAGGCGAAGATCGTGCGCTCGCTCTCGGCGTAGAGGGCGGCGATCCGTTCGAGGTCGGTCCGGGCGACGCCGCACGCGGCCTCGAGGTCGGGCCACGAAAGATCCTCGACCCAGGTCCGCCAGGCGTCCCAGCCCTCGCAGTGGTCCGCGACGAACGACTCCGCCACCGCGCCCAGGGCGATCGTCGCCTTGGCGATCCCCGCAAGCACCGCGATGTCGCTGCCGATCCGCGGCATGAGGTACTCGTCGGCGATGTCGGTGCCGAAGAGCAGGCTGCGCACGTCGCTCGGCACCTTGAACCGCACGAGACCGAGTTCGCGCATCGGATTGACGACCACGACCTT
>PKCT01000177.1 GCA_002862325.1 Phycisphaerae bacterium | reverse complement strand
GCGGGAGGGGGGAAGGGAGGAGGGAGGTTTGGCGGTCAACAGGGGTCGATCCCGGTCGATTGGTTCCAGTCCAACGGTCTCGAGGAGGCCGCGTCTTCGGAACGGGGCCGAAGGACGGGTGCGGAGAGTTGATGGCAACGCCACAGCAACTCACTCCAAAAAACCGGTGGCAGGCTTGGGCCTGGAACCGACTGGGAAGCTGATCAGGATGGAGAGCGTGTCCCAACGGGCCGCGGAGATGCCCCTGTCACAATCTGTGAGGACGAGGAGCTTCCCGGAGACGGACCGTTGTTCGTTGAAACCGAGGAGGGTTTGCCCGGGCGGGGGTGGGGGATGCCCTGGGTGCGGAAAAGATCTCAACGAACGTATGACTGTAGCATCAGCGCGGGTTCGCGTGACACTAAAATCTCAATTTAGCCGGATTAAACTTGAAAAACGTCCAAGCCTATGACGAGGCTTCGGCCTTCTGAAGCCGGGTGTAGGTGTACTTCCGTCGGGCGGGCTTGACCACCAGTCCCATACGAATGGCCTTCGTGCTGGCGAGGACTCTGGTTGGAGCGCCGTCGACCATGGCTCGCACCTTGTGCAGGTTGGGCTTGAAGGTCCGCTTCGTCTTCGAAGTGATCTTGATACCGACACCGCCGAGGTACTTTGCACGTCCACGGTAGGTCTTCTTGTGTCCGGAACGCGTTCCGGTGCCGAGAAAGTGACAGCGACGAGGCATCCGAGGTCTCCAAGGAAGGAAGCCGAGCAGTATACGAGAAACGGCGTACGGTTCAACCCGGCGATGGATGCTCAGGCCCGATTCTCCTCCATCGCATCCATCCAGACGGGGCCCTCCCGGCGAGGCTCGAGCCCACAAGCCTCGAGATAGGCCCGCAATCTCCGGTCGTCCTCGTCCGAGAACGACGCGAGGTCGGTGCTGTCCAGATCCAGGACATAGTCGGTCGGCTGGCCGTCGACGCCTCGCCCATGACATGGGATCACGAGTTCGCTGCGATCCCGAGGATCGCAGGCGACATAGGCGTTTCCTAGGATCGCCACATCCCGAACGATCCTGGTCCGGCCTGACCGATGGGCTTGACCGCAGACGCCGTGGAGGCCGATCGGCGAGCACGCTGGACGGTCGCGACATGCGTCGAGGACCAGGTCTCCGTCGTCACTACGAAAGCGGTAGAAGCCGAGCCAGCTCACTCCGGTGGGTTCGAGATGCTCCCAGGCGAGATCGACCACCGTGCAGAGACCGGAAGGAGGCGCGTCCCCCGCGCGTTCGAGCAGCCGGTCGTAGGCGTCGCATCGAGTGGACGCACGCTCGGTGGAGTTCACGCGGATTCCTTGTTCCGTCTCGCCATGCGATCCAGCTTGGGGCCTTCCTGGACTTCGATGTCGTCGATCACGTAGGTGACGCCGTCGTTGTCCTGGTCGGGAAGATCGTAGAGCAGATCCACCATCAGCTCGTCCATGACCGCACGCAACGCTCTCGCGCCGGTGTCTCGCTTCATCGCCCGATTCGCGATCTCTTTTAGAGCGTCCTCGGTGAACTCGAGGGATGCACCTTCGAGAGAGAACAGATGCTCGTACTGCTTGGTGATCGCATTGCGAGGTTCGGTGAGGATCCTCACCATCGCATCCTGGTCGAGAGGTTCGAGCGGGCACACGATGGGGAGTCGGCCGACCAGCTCGGGAATCAACCCGAACTCGAGGATGTCCTCCGGAACGACCTTGCCCAGCGTCGGCAGGTCGTCGGACGGGGTCGACCGGGACGACGTCGATCCGAACCCGATCCGGCTCGCGCCGAGACGCTTCTGGATGATGTCCTCGAGACCGACGAACGAGCCGCCACAGATGAAGAGGACGTGCGAGGTGTCCAGTTGGATGTACTGCTGTTCGGGATGCTTCCGACCGCCCTGGGGCGGGACGTTGGCGACGGTCCCCTCGAGCATCTTGAGCAGCGACTGCTGCACGCCTTCGCCCGAGACGTCCCTCGTGATGGAGACGTTGCTGCTGGTCTTGCCGATCTTGTCGATCTCGTCGATGTAGATGATGCCGCGCTGTGCGGTCTCGAGATCGTAATCGGCGGCCTGGAGCAGCTTGAGCAGCAGGTTCTCCACGTCTTCACCGACGTAACCCGCCTCGGTCAGGGTCGTCGCATCGCCGATCGCGAAGGGGACGTTGAGAATGCGCGCGAGCGTCCGGGCGAGGAGCGTCTTGCCCGTCCCCGTGTGGCCGATCATCAGGACGTTGGACTTCTCGAGCTCAATCTCGGGCTCCTCGAGCTCCGCATGCATCAGCCGCTTGTAGTGGGTGTGAACCGCGACCGCGAGACTTCGCTTGGCCCGATCCTGTCCGATGACGTACTGGTCCAGAAACTCGCGCAGCTGTCGCGGCGTGGGGACCGAACTGAAGAGCGGCCGCCCTCGATCGACCCGCCGCCTTTCCTGGCGGAAGATGTTCTGGCACAGGTCGGTGCAATTGGTGCAGATGTAGACGTCGCCGGGTCCCTCGACCATCGGGCCGACCTCGCGCGACGTCTTACCGCAGAACGAGCACGTCGTGATCTTGCGTCCGCGGAATCCACCGTTTCCGCCGTCGCCACCGGCTCCGCCAGTTCCACCGGGACCGCTGCCACCCACGTCGCCGCTTCCGGTCGGCCCCTTCGGACCACTTCGTCCGTCACCGCCGGCGGCACC
>PKCT01000200.1 GCA_002862325.1 Phycisphaerae bacterium | reverse complement strand
TCGCGGAGGTCCGATGCTGGAGCGCATCGAGAGATGACCACAATCGCTTCAGGGGATTCACGGTCGCTCGGCTCCGCCATCCTCGTCGTCGGATGCGAGCAGATCGTCGATCATCGACGCATCATGACCATCCGGTCGATTCGGAACCTCGGTCGAGGGCGTTTGCGTCGGGGCCGGCTCGGGGGCCTCCTCTACCAGCTCGCGGACGACCTCCTTGGCCTCCGCCTTCGCCTCGTCGGCGGCGGCCCCCTCGACTCGGGACCTCTCTCGCACGGAACTGGGAGCAGCGTCGTCTCGCTGCAGCGAATCAAGCAGCGCCTCGCCGCCCTCCGGCGCGTCCTCGGAGAGGAACGCCGCAGTCGGGCCGCCCTGCACCGCGCCGGAGGTCTCCGCCTCCTTCGACTGGGCCTCCTCGACGATGCCCATGAAGAGCTCCTCGAGTCGCTGCCGCGGACGCTCGACGGAATCGACCGCCTGCCCGTGGCGATGGAGCACCTGGTCGATCTCGGCGATCACGCCGTCGTCGAGCGTGCCGGTGTTGATGACCGTGCGCTCACGGTCCGCCAGGAGCTCGTCGGTCGTGCCTTCGGCATGGATCTTCCCGCCGTAGAGGATCACCATGCGATCGCAGACGTCCTCGACGTCGGCCAGCAGGTGGGAGCTCAACAGGATCGTCGTACCGCGATTCCCCAATTCCAGCAGCAGATCCTTGACCTGGCGCGTGCCGATGGGATCGAGGCCGGAGGTCGGCTCGTCGAGGATGAGGAGCTCGGGATCGTTGATCAGGGCCTGAGCCAGTCCCAGCCTCCGCGACATGCCCTTCGAATACTCGCCCACCGAACGTCGCTTCACCTGTGCGAGTCCGACCATCTCGAGGAGTTCGTCGATGCGCCGCACCCGCGCCCGCCGGTCGAGCCCGAAGATCCGTCCGTAGTAGTCGAGCGTCTCTCGAGCGTCGAGATAGCGATACAGGTACGACTCCTCGGGGAGGTAGCCGATCTTGGACTTGATGGCGACGTCGGACGGTTCCCTCCCGAACACGCTCAGGCGACCGGCCGACTTGTTGAGCAGACCGAGGATCATCTTGATCGTGGTGCTCTTGCCCGAACCGTTGGGACCAAGCAGACCGAAGATCTCGTGACGACGGATTTGGAAGTCGATGCCGTCCACGGCGCGGGCCTTGGCCCGCATCCAGAAGTCGGTGAAGGTCTTCTTGAGACCGATCGCCTCGACCACCGGTTCTCCGAACGGTGGCCGCGACGACGATCGCACTTCGGTGTCGGTCGAAGTCATTCCTGCTCCTGTTGACGGCCGTAGCCGGCACCCGCGTCCTGGTTCAGGCGACGGCCCGCGCGGTCGATCATGATCTGACGAGACCCGAGCTGCCAGCGACCGAGATCGAGATCCTTGAGCGATTCCGCGGTCTTCCGATCGAGGGCGCTGTTCCGACGAGCCGTCGAGATGTCGATCGAGCTCTTCATCCGCAGCGCCAGGCTTCCGAGGCCCGGCGGCGCCGAGATCACTTCGACCTCGGGACCGTCCAGCACCTCACGGTAGGCCTCCAGCCAGAGCTGTCGAATGAGCTGCCGAGGGTTCTCCCGGTAGCTGGCCGCGAGGCTGTCCACTCGCCGCGCGAAGGTGCCGAGACCGGACTCGATCATCGACTTGTAGGCCCGCGCCTTGGTCAGGATCGTCGCCGCCTCGCCTCCGATGTCATCCTGGTCCAGTCGTTCACCGATCTCCGCCATGATTCGATCCGCTCCATCGCGATCGTCGAGGGTGATGGCGTTCTCGTATCGGCCGATCAGGGCGATGATGTCGTCGAGCGCCGCCCGTCCGGCGGCGTCGTCGAGGATCGTCGCGCTCTTCCGACGTGCGACCTCGACCGCGATCTTGGCCGATTCGCGGGCCCGCTGCACGTTCTCGACGCTCTTTCGAACCGCCAGGGGCGGGATTCGATCCGCGACGGTCAGACTGGAGATCCGGATGCCCGAATCGAGACCGCGAAGGTCCTGCTGCGCCAGTTCTCGAATCGACCGGGTCGTGGCATCGCGATCGTCGATGAACTCGCCGATCGTGAGTTGTGCCGCGGTGCGAACGGTCGCCCGTTCGATCGCGAGCTTCACGACCTGATCCGCCTGCTCCGGAGAGAATCTCCGCAGGAACTCCACCGGATCCTCGACGCTGTATTCGGCCACCATGCGGCAGTGGCCGAGATCGCCGTTGCGAAGGATGAGCGAACCATCGCCGAATCCTTCGGGGCCGGGACGGATCGGATCGGTCGCGTTCGCGGATCCGGTCGCATCGTCGAGGGAGATCTGCGAGACGGTGCCGGCTCCCGTCCGCCGGAGAAGGCGGGGGAAGAACGACTGTTCGATGCCGACCGTCCGCTTCATGGGAATGGTCACGATCTCGCCGACCGGATAGGGCCAGAACGGCTGGAGTCCGGAGCTCACCTGCGCATCCATGCCGTCGCCGACGATGGATCCGAAGATGGTTCGAATGCCGGTGGTGTTCTCGCGGACCGTCTGGAATCCGCTGAAGAGGAAGACCACGATGAGCGCGAGAATCGCGAGTTGGAGCACGCGATAGCTCAGGCGGAGCGCGTCGGCGAGACTCGCGTTCGCGGGATCCATCGCATCGACCATCTCACCGCCCTGCGAGCCGTCGACCTCGAACTCGGCGGACTTCTC
>PKCT01000241.1 GCA_002862325.1 Phycisphaerae bacterium | reverse complement strand
ACGATGCCGTGACGGCGCTGCTGCGATATCACGATGCGGAGGAGGGGGGCTTCGGCGGCGCTCCGAAGTTCCCGCAGCCGGTCTATCTGGAATTCCTGTTCGATGCCGCGGGGGACCGGGACGACGTCGCGGTCGCGATCAAGCGAACCCTCGATCGGATGGCGGTCGGCGGTATCCACGACCAGGTGGCGGGCGGCTTCCATCGATACGCGGTCGACGGGACCTGGACCGTCCCACACTTCGAGAAGATGCTCTACGACAACGGGCAGCTGGCCTCGGCGTACGCGACGAGCGTCGAACGAACCGGCGACCCGTACCACGAAGAGGTCCTCCGGGATCTGCTCGAGTACGTCCTGCGGGAGATGACCGAGGCAGACGGCGCGTTTCGTTCCGCCCAGGACGCCGAGGTCGACGCCCGCGAGGGCGGCTCGCACGTGTGGCGGCCGGCGGAGGTGGCGGAGGCGTTGCGGGAAGGCGGTCTCGAGGACGACGTCGACTTCACGCTCGAGGCGTACGGACTCTCCGAGGGGCCGAACTTCCAGGATCCCCATCACCCGGAGGAGCCGGCGTCCAACGTGCTCAGATTGCGCGACCGACCGGAGGTCGTCGCCGGGGCGATGGGCGTCGATCCCACGGTCTTCACGAACCGGTTGCGTGAGGTCGACGCCGTGCTTCTGTCCGCGCGTGATCGGCGACCTCAGCCTGGTCTCGACGACAAGGTCCTCGCGTCCTGGAACGGCATGATGATTCGTGGTTTCGCGGACGCGGGACGCGTCCTCAGGGAGCCTCGGTATCTCGAGGCCGCGGCGGCCGCGGCCCGCGCGGTTCGCGATCGCCTGCTCGTCGACGACGTGCTCTTTCGGTCGGTTCGAGGGGACGTCAGATCCGGCCCCGGCTTCCTCGACGACTATGCCCTCATGGCGGAGGGGATGCTCGCCCTCCACGCCGCGACCGACGACCCCCAGTGGCTCGATGCCGCTCGAGAGCTCGTGGCGCTCGCACGTGGGCAGTTCCGCGATGAGGAGACCGGCCGCTGGTTCGATACCAGGGAGGGACAGGACGATCTCCTGGTCCGGGCGAGCCGGCTCGACGATGGTGCGGTCCCCAGTGGCGGCGGCACGATGATGCAGGTGCTCGCCACGCTCGCCGAACGCACGGGCGAACCTCGCCACCTCGAGGATCTCCACGAGTTTCTCCGGGCCTCGAGTTCGCAACTCGCGGGGAACCCCCTCGGACCATTGCGAGCCATGCTGGCGCTCGACCGATTCCGGGCGCTCGCGCCCGATCGCGCCGAGGCCCTCTCGATCAGTGATCCGGACGCGAAGGCGTCCGAGACGGGGGCCGTCGTCGCCGGCGATCCGGTCGACGTGACGCTCGAGCGGACGGCGAATCCCGACGTCGCCACGCTCGTCTTCCGGATTCCCGAGGGCTTCCACATCAACGCCCACGATCCGGGCGATTCCGAAGCGGCCCGCGATCTGCAGGGACTTCGGCTCGAGGTGCTGGAGGGCGGCGACGTTCGGCCACGCTGGCCTCGGGGGACGCCATGGCGCGACGGGATCCTGGTGCACGAAGGGGTGCTCGAGGTTCCGATCGACCTTCGATTCGACGATTCCAGCCCCGCCATGCGCATCGTCGTGGAGTGGCAGACCTGCGATGATCGCGTGTGCTACCGCCCCGTCTCACGGACGCTCGAGATCAGGATGGATCCTCAACCATGAACGAGCTCAGGCAGATCAGCCTCATCGCCACCGGCGGTACGATCGAGAAGACCTACGACGAATTCGACGGCATGCTGACGAATCGGCTGAGCAATCTCGACGTCATGTTGGCCGGTATGGAGTTGCGCGGCATCGAGATCGCGCGGACCTCGCTCATGAACAAGGACAGTCTCGACCTCACCGTCGACGACCTCGATCTGATCGTGAGCACGGTGGCTCGCGAGAGCGTTCGCGCTGATGGCGTCGTCCTCGTGCACGGCACCGATCGACTCGCGGCGACCGGACGCCTCCTGCACAACCGCCTCGATCCGCTCGAGGTGCCCGTCGTCCTGACCGGGGCGATGCGGCCCTACGAACTGCGGCACACCGATGCGACCCAGAATCTGACCGAGGCACTGCTCGCGGTGCAGATCCTGGCCCCGGGCGTCTGGTGCGTGATGCACAATCGAGCTCTTCGCTTCCCCAGGGTGCGCAAGGATCTCGACACCATGACCTTCGTGCCCGAGCGGGACGAATCGTCGGAGGAGACCGTCGCATGAGCACCACGTCCAGCCGCGGCATCCTCGGTCTGATCGAACGGGTCGGTAATCGACTGCCCGATCCGGTCACCCTCTTCGCGATCGGCGCGCTGGTCGTTCTTCTGATCTCGCAGCTCGGTGCCTGGCTCGAGTGGTCGGCCACGAATCCTCGTACCGACGAGGTGGTCGTGGTCAAGTCGCTCCTGACGAGCGACGGGCTCCGATGGGTCTGGCGGTCCCTGGTCGAGAACTTCACGGGCTTCGCCCCGCTCGGCGTTGTGCTCGTGGCGATGCTCGGGATCGGCGTCGCCGAGCGGACCGGTCTCATCAACGCGGTGCTCGAACGCATCGTCAACCTGACGCCACGGTCGCTGGTGACGCCCGGACTGGTCTTCGCGGGCGTCATGAGTTCGCTCGCGACCGACGCCGGATACGTCGTGCTCCCGCCGCTCGCCGCCGCGATCTTCGCGTCG
>PKCT01000185.1 GCA_002862325.1 Phycisphaerae bacterium | reverse complement strand
TCACCGCCACCGCGTCGAAGCCCTTCATGTCGCAGACGCCCCTTCCGATCGCCCGATCAGCCGTTGACCGAAGGGTGAAGGGATCCTCCAACCACCCGGGTTCGTCCGCGGGGACCACGTCGACATGACCACAGAGAAGCAGGCCGGGTCCGGCGGGAGTGGGTTCGGGCCCGCATTCGAACCAGAGATTCTCACGCCCACCACCGCAGTCCAATCGGGTCGTGCGAATCCGGGGATGATCGAGGTACTCGACGAGGAAGTCGCCGAGCGGGGTCGTGGGCTCGTGATGCGCACTGCAGGTGTTGAAGCCGACCAGTCGCGACAGGAGATCGAGATCGGAGAGTCCTGGCATTGGTCTACGCCTCCAATCCGGCGGAAGTCCCTGCAGCGAGATCCCTTCGACGGAGCGTCATCGCGTGGAAGGGACGCCCTTCCCGCCGGAACTTCCGTTCGAAGTTCGTTCCGACCACTTCGCCTTCGCCCGCCGATTCGGGCGTTGCGAACTCCGTACGTTCGAAGAGATGGGCATGACGAACGGCATGTTCCTCGTACCACGCCCAAAGTTCGACGTGATCGGTCACCAGTCGAAGCTCTCCGTCCGGTTCGAGGACGCGGTGAATGGCTTCGAGCGTTGCGTCCTGGACGACCCGCCGCTTGTGATGGCGGGACTTCGGCCACGGGTCGCTGAAGTAGAGATGGACCACGCCACAGATCCCCATGGGAAGACGATGGGTGACGACCTCAGTCGCGTCGTCGTGGAGGACGCGGACGTTCGCGAAGGACCGGCGTCGAAGTCGATCGGCCGCGTATCTGAAGAACTCTCCAGCCCACTCTATGCCGAGGAAGTTCGTGTCGGGCTGCAACTCGGCCTGCTGGACCAGGAACGTCCCCTTGCCCGAGCCGATCTCGAGCTCGAACGATCGACTCGGATCGTCGAAAAGCATTCGGGGATCCCACGCCCCATGCTCGATGGGTGGCAGGTCGGAACGGTCGATACCGTGCCGTCCAAGGTCGAGGGGTTTCCCGCGATTCAATCCGAATGACACCGTTCACTCTCCTTGGGGCGGCGTGCTGGACGCGACCCCCGTCGACTTGATGAACTCGGCCATGATGCCCATCGCGGTCTCGTCCATGGTCGTCTCGATCACGCCGTACTCGGCAGGCAGACCGGTCCTGGCCGGTTGCAGCATGTGGTTGAACCCTTCAAGACGCACGATCCTGACGTCACCATCTCCCGCTTCGACCGCGGCCTGGATGGCGTCGAGGTTCAGATCGGCGGAGACCTGGAGATCCAGGGTTCCATTCAACGCCAGGATCGGCACCGAGATCCGTCCCCAAGCCTCCGCGGGATCGAGGCGGATGAACTCGCGCATCCATGGCGCCGTCATCAGCTGGAGGCCTGCGACTCGAAGCGACGAATCCATCTGATCTTCGATTTCGGCACCACCCAGTTCGAGCTGGGCTTGCTGCAGAGCCACCATGGCGTCGCCGAGCGCCTCCTTATCGATCTCGTCCGGACGAGTGAGTTCGATCGCCTTCGCCTGCAGCGTGGCGATGCGGGCGACGTCCTCGTTCGCGGCGCCGGAGGCGGCATAGATTCGCGACACCTGATCCTCGAGCAATCGACCACCATCGACGCCGCATCCCGCAATGGACACGACGAATGCGGGCGTGGCGTCCGGATAGTCCGAACAGAGTCCGGCCGCGACCAGGGCGACCATCGTGCCTCCTTCGCTGTGCCCAAGCAGTCCGGTCCGCAATCCATCGGTCTCGGGCCGATCCTGCAGGAACCCGAGTCCCGCCGCCGCATCGTTCGCGAAGTCGCGGGTCGTGGCGGTCGCGAACTCTCCCGTGCTTCCGGCGATGCCTCGATCGTCGAGCCGCAATGAGGCGATCCCGGCCCGTGCGAAGCGATCCGCGAGCAGTCTGAATGGCCAGTACGATTTCGGGCACCTCCAACAGAACGCCGCCGGTTCGGAATTCGTCGGGGTTACGATCGACGATGTCGGCGTGGTGTCGGCATCTTATGCTGACGGTTCGGTCGAACCAGTCGGTGCCGTCGCACTTGCCACCTTTATCGCTCCCACTGGACTGAAAAAGGTCGGTGACGCGAATTGGGAAGGCACTGGCCTTTCCGGTCAGGCTGCCTACGGGTCGCCGGGAACGGGAGCGTATGGCTCGCTCCTGTCGGGCGCTCTTGAACGCTCGAACGTCGATATCGCGGAAGAACTTGTCGGGCTGATTACCGCCCAGCGCAATTTCCAGGCGAACGCCAAGGCAATCGATACTGCCACCCAGATCTCGCAGACCGTCATCAACCTGCGGACCTGATCGCCATGGACCGCCTTATCCACACCGCGCTTTCGGGCATGCGGGCATCGATGGACAGCCAGCGCGTCATCGCGAGCAACATGGCCAATGCCAATACGCTCGGTTTCCGTGCGGAACTGCTCGATCAGCGCGCCGTCACGATCGAAGGCCAGCCTCTCGAAGCCCGCGCGATGCAAGTCGCACGGGTGCGCGGTGCGGATATGGTCGCCGGCGAAATCATCGAAACTGGCCGCGATCTCGATATTGCGATGGCGACCGATGCCCTCATGGCAGTGCAGGCTGAGGATGGCACCGAAGCCTACACCCGCCGCGGTGACATGTCGATTTCGGCCACCGGCCTACTGGTCAATGGCGAAGGCCGTCCAGTGCTTGGCGATAACGGGCCGATCACCATTCCGCCGGTCGGAATTCCGGGCATTGCACCGGATGGTACGGT
>PKCT01000089.1 GCA_002862325.1 Phycisphaerae bacterium | reverse complement strand
GACTGTCGTATGTTCGATCACCAGCAGCGTCACGACGATGCCGACCGCGACCATGAACAACGCCCCGAAACCAGGCTCGGTTCGCCCGACGCCGAAGAGGAAAAGGACGGCGACCACGTGGAGTGCACGGCTCATGAGTAACGCGCCGGAGACGCCGAACCTCGCCGGGATCGAATGCAGGCCGTCGCGGCGATCGACCTCTCGATCCTGCAGGGCGTAGATCACGTCGAAACCCGCGACCCAGCAGGTGACCATCCCGCCGAGCAGCCAGATCGAGGGACCCGACAACGATGCGGGGTCCACCGCAATCGCGGACGCGATCGGACTCAGTCCGAGACTCGCGCCGAGCCATGCGTGGCACCACCAGGTGAATCGCTTGAACAGACCGTACGACGTGATCCAGAGCAGCACCGGCGCGCCCAGGATCGTCGGCCACCAGTTCTCGCGCAGCACACCGAAGAGGACGCACACCAGGAAGAATCCAGCGACCGACACGCCGAAGGCCACGATCGCCGATCGGATTGGAAGTCGCCCTGAAGGAATCGCACGCCCCTGGGTTCTCGGGTTCCCGGCGTCGATGCGGTGATCGACGATTCGATTCGCGAGCATTGCCGCAGTGCGAGCGAACACCATGGCCACCACGACCAGAACGAGGGCCATCCAGAAATCGGACCACAGGATCCGCCCGCCGCCGGCGTGGTACGCCGCCATGCTCGCCGCCAACACCGCGAACGGCAGCGCGAACACGCTGTGGGCGAGCTTGATGTCCTCGGCGATGACGCGAACGGTGGTGATGGCGGCCAAGGGAATCCCGGTTTCGAACAGGCGCCTCGACCGGTGCACGACACCGCGTCGACGGAACCTGCGGACGACCTGTGGAGTCTAGTTTGGAAGCGAACGTCGTCGTGGAATTCGCGGGCAAGACGATGACGGGGTCGTCCGGAATACCGGAGCATCCGCGTTCAGGAGGTCGCCGAGGATGCATTCCCGCGGAACTTCGCCACCACGTCCATATAGATCGCTTCGAATCGCGGCATCGGGATCGCTCTCTTCCGGGCCTGCTCGAGAAGCGCACCATTGATGTAGTCGAGCTCGTGGCGGGCCAGTCCGTGCCGGTAGTCCTGGAGGGTCGAGCAGACGTTCCGGGAGGTCGCCTTCAGGAGATTCGTCGTGGCGTCGAGAAGTTGGTCGCCGGTGAGTTCGACCGACATCGCCTCGAAGAGCGTGCCCAGTTCGTCGCACATCGACCGAGTGTCCGCCACAGCCTCGGGATGCGTGAGCAGGTGTCCATTGTCGCAGTCGTGGAGAACGGCCTGGGAATTCACGACCGCGTTGATGCTGATCTTCTCCCAACGCCGGAGTATGATCTCGGTCGTCCACCGGACCAGGAATCCCGCGTCCCGAAGCGTGTCCAGACGGCCCCGGAGATCGGATGGAGCGTCGTCGCCGGTCTCGTCGCCGATCCAGATCGGTTTCATCGCCGACTGCACGACGTGGTTGGAGGTGGTGCGATACGCCGTGAATCCTCCGTTCACCACGAAGAGGACCCGCCTGCCTTCCGGGCGATCCCCGGTCTCGAAGCCGATGCCGTTCTGAAGAAAGTAGATCCGTGCATCGGCCGCCAGCGAGGATCCCCAGGTCGAAAGAACGTCCCGCACCGAATACGCCTTGGTGCAGACCACGAGATCGTGGATCGTCCGCCCGTCGGGCCGCGCGAGCGCATCGCACGTCCACGGAATGGCGGCCTCGCCGAAGGGTTCGTATTCCAGATCCATGCGGTCGCCATGATCGCGGGGGGGCAGCAGCGTCACCGGCGCCCCGATCCGGTGAAGTCGGTAGGCGAGAGCCATGCCCACCGCACCGTTCCCCGCGATGTACCACCGTGGTTGGTCAGCTTCGGACATCCCGCGACTATATCAACGAGACCACCGGGAACCGTGGCGACGACGTCCTCGATGGATCGCTCTTCCGCTACCCTTTGCGGACCATGTCCAACCAGAAGAAATCGTCTTCCGCCAAGACCGCCATCAGTCCCACCCGGGAGGAGAACTACTCCGAGTGGTACCAGCAGGTCGTCCGTTCCGCCGATCTGGCCGAGACGAGTCCGGTGCGCGGCTGCATGGTCATCAAGCCGTGGGGCTGGGCGATCTGGGAGAACGTCCAGCGCGGTCTCGACGGAATGTTCAAGGCCACCGGCCACAAGAACGCCTACTTCCCCCTCTTTATTCCGCTCTCGTTCCTCGAGAAGGAGGCCCAGCACGTCGACGGCTTCGCCAAGGAGTGCGCGGTGGTCACCCATCACCGGCTCGAGGCGGGCCCCGACGGCGGTCTCGTGCCGGCCGGCCCCCTGGAAGAGCCCCTGGTCGTCCGACCAACCAGCGAAACGATCATCGGCGCGACCTTCGCCAAGTGGATCCAGAGCCATCGCGATCTGCCGCTCCTCATCAACCAGTGGGCGAACGTCGTGCGCTGGGAGATGAGAACAAGACTCTTCTTGAGAACCGCGGAGTTCCTCTGGCAGGAGGGCCACACCGCGCACGCCACCGACGAGGAGGCCAAGGTCGAGACGATGCAGATGCTGGACGTCTACGCGGACTTCGCCGAGAACTGGCTCGCGATGCCAGTCATCCGCGGAGAGAAGACCGAAGGCGAGCGTTTCCCCGGCGCGGTCGAGACGTGGTGCATCGAAGCGATGATGCAGGATCGCAAGGCGCTCCAGGCCGGGACGAGCCACTTCCTCGGCCAGAACTTCGCGAAGGCCCAGGAGATC
>PKCT01000007.1 GCA_002862325.1 Phycisphaerae bacterium | reverse complement strand
TCCTCCTCCAGCCGGTCGAGCACCCGGTCGACGTCCCGGGCGTTCACCAGGTTCGTGGCGAACCGGAGCTTGCCGTCCACGGCCCGCTCGACCAGATGTTCATCGCCCTGGGACTCGAGCGTCTCGAAGAGCGCGATATCCGACGCCTTCTCCAAGGGGATCTCTCCCTTGTCGAGGAGGGCCGGCAGGCGGCGGACCGGTTGCAGGAGGAACGTGTCGAGGTCGTCGCGATGGAGCTTCGACTGGAACAGGGTCTCGATGAGCGACGCCGATTGCTCGAGGGACAGGGTTCCGGAGGACAGCACCGCCATCTGACCTTCGAGCATCTCGGGCAGATGCTCGATGCCGAGAGAATCCTTGCGGAAGTGCGCGAGGTTGTACCCGTGGTACAGCCCGTCGGCCCGTCGATTCGAAGCGACCGCGTGGTCCAACCATTCGATGGCACGGTCGAGGAGCGTGAGCACCGTCGTCTCCTCGAGCTCGGTGTCCGCCCGGCCGTGGGTCTCCCCGCATCGTCGTTCGAACACCGAACCGAGGCGGTCGAGGACGCGGCGACGATCCTGATCGCCGATCGTGCCGGATTCCAGGATCCCGCGTTCGGAATCGAAGACCTCGAGCACGCCGCGAGCCCAGTGTGCGACCGACGAGGACATCGACCAGGGTCCCTTGGATTCGCGATAGATCTCGCGGAGCAGCGTGATGTGTCGACGAAGCTGGCACGCGGTGACCATCGACAGGCCGTATCCCGCCAACGCGTTGTTGGCGTCGTTCCACTCCGGACGCTGGGTGTTCATCCAGACGCCGCCGTCGGGAACGAAGTTCGAGAGCTTGGCGAGGACCGGGATAAGCAGCTTCTCGGCGAGGTTCGAATGCACCACGCCCTTTCGATCGGTCACGAGACGCCCGTCGGCGCCCACCGCGTCGACCCTGTCCATCGCGGCCTCGTGGGCGGTGGAGTCGAAGGTGATCGTGCGGCGCGGGTCCGCGACCAGCGATTCGAAGGGTGCGATGCGGTAGGGAACGTCGGCGGAGGAGAAGATGGCCTTGTGCATCCACTCCTGAAGCGAGGTCGGATCGATGTTCTGGGAGAGTTCCAGCAGGCGGGTGAGGTAGACGATCTGGTGATCGCCCCAGTAGCCGAGGTTGCTCCAAGGATTGTTCGGCTCGGGCATCTCCCAGTCGATTCCGTCTCGCGTGAGGCGGTAGGCGTTGAAGCCGTCGGGCGTCGTCGCATTGACGAATTTCGCGATCACGTGCGGCAGCCAGCCCGGATGGGAGAGGGCGAGCGCTTCCCAGTTCTGGAAGATGTCGCGCCAGTTTCCCTCGTAGAAGAGACGTCGGCTTCCATCGGCGTGTCGAATGCGGATGTTGAAGGCGTTCCACGGGCGACTCGGATCGCCGTGACGACGTCCGAACCAGAACGGCAGGTACTCCAGGGCGAGTCGTTCGAGGCCGGGGTCGTCGAGATCGGCGGCATCCTCCAGCAGTACGGACCGATGCACCATCTCTTCCTTCGACCGGCCGCGCAGCCACGTGGCGTGTCGGTGGTAGACCTCGATGTTCCGGCTGTGGCAGAAGTCGACCCAGTCGCCCCAGGGGATGAGCTCGGCGTTGAAGGGGACGCCGCCTCTCATGTCGTTGTAGAGCGTGTTGGAACGATGGTGCGCATCGAGGACCGGATGGCCACTGCACTGCATGCCGTCGGTTTCGGCGAGGATCGTCGCCAGTTCGGTGCTCGACGCGTCGATCTCCGCGGAAAGCGCCGCTTCGAGATCGCCGCCGTTGTCGAGGCGGTCTCGAATCGCGACCACCTGCGTCTGGCTGCGATGGACGTCGGCGACGGTCGAGAACCCGATGGTCTGGTCCGGACCGATCTCCAGGGTGGTTCCGCGGAGATACGCCGCCGGTTCGCCCAGCATGATGCCCGAGGCGACGAGGGCTCGTCCCTCCGCGAACTCGGAGGCCGCTCGGGCCTGGAGATGGATTCCCGCGTCCGGAAGTCCGGTGCCCCAGACCACGGTCGCGTGCAGCGACTCGGCCGGCTCGGCTCGATCGGTCAGGGCCGACTCCATCGCGATGGTGGCGAGGGTGGAGGAACCGGTCCGTTCGGCCCGGGTGTAGGCGTTGATGAGACAGCTCATGCTCTGCATCACACCGACACCGGCACCTGTCGGTACCAGATCTCGCAGTCCATCGAGAAGATCGAAGCGACACGGTCGATCGTGACCGGGAATGAGATCGAGGGCGATGCGTCGGACGATGCCGGAACGATCCGAAAAGCACCAGGTGCAGCGGGCCCGCAGCCCCAGCTCGTGATGGATCTCTTCGACCAGGAATCGATCGCCGTTGATCGAACGTGCGATCGAGCGGTGCATCCTGCGGTCCAGGCGTCCGGTGAACGGTTCCCACAGTTCTTCGCCCGTCCGGATGCCGGTGTATCCACCGGAGAAGGTCTGCACCTTGTGGAGAAGATCGTCGGTGCGATACGGAAACAGGCAGTGATTCGCGTCGACGCGTCCCGCGGTCAAGCCGCCCGCGGTCGACACGTACAGCCAGTGGTCCGATGGACTGACCACGGCCACCAGGAACGGCGGCAACGATCCGACGTCGGGAATGGCGTAGTAGTCGTAGCCGTCGATCCGCACCAGACCTTCGTGTTCGATCATGGGCGAGACGTCATTGGTGGCAGAGGGCATGCCGCGGGCTCCAGGTGAGGCGAATCTTTCGATGGTCGGAAGGCGCGAGATCGGTCGCCGCTGTCGCCGTCTTCGTCGACGA
>PKCT01000145.1 GCA_002862325.1 Phycisphaerae bacterium | reverse complement strand
GTCGATCGTCGTCGGTCGTCATCGCGGCGCGGTGCGGCCCCGCTTCCCCCCCGGCGGACTGGCGGCTCGTCGTGGGGCGGTTCAAGGCGAGATCCGGGCCGAGGATCCCGTCGGAATGCCGGTGCGTCAGCACGGTGGCGAGGATCATGGCAATGGTCGTCGAACACATGCCGTGATCGTATCGACGTCCGACCCCAAGAATGAAGGACCCCCTCCGACGGGATCGAAGGGGGTCCAGAGACGTTCATTCTCGTCACGAAGGGCGGCGGAGTCAGTTTTCCTTGGCCTTGACGACCTCGAGACCGACGATGATCCGGGTCTTGTCGCCGAGGGCACCGTTTTCGATGCCGTAGTTGTGTTCGAAGTCGCTTCGCTTGATGTCGAACTCCGCTTCGAATCCGGCTCGTCGGCCCATGAGCTCCGCCGTACCCGTGAATCGCACGACCGCGATCACCTTCTTGGTGATTCCGTTCAGGGTCAGCTCGCCGGTGACGTCCCAGACGTTCTGTCCCAGTCGCTCAACTTCGGTGCTTTTGAAGGTCATCTTCTCGAACTCCTTCGCATTGAAGAAGTCGGGGCTCTTGAGGTGCTGATCGAGCTTCTCGTTGCCACTGTCCACGCTTGCCAGATCGATGTCGATGTCGAAGGAGAAGTGCTCCTCCTTGTCCGGGGTGTAGGTCACCTTTCCGTTGACATCGTTGAATCGTCCCCAGAAGAGTCCTGCACCGGCGTGTTGCACGCGGAAGAGGGCGGTGGAGTGCACCGAGTCGACGTCGTAGTCCCCGGAAGGCATGTCGGGAAGCGGCTCCGCCGGCGACAGGGCGCCGGGAGCGGCCTTCTCGGAGACTTCCGCGGCCGGCGCATCGCAGAAGAGATCGCACGGGCAGCAGTCGAATCCGGTCATCGCGGCGGCGCCAGCGACGACGGCGGTTCCGCCGGCGATCGTAAGCTTGCCGGCCAGGCTGGTGAGGAATGGCATGGGGGATCTCCGTTGAGTTCAAGGTCGTACGAAGCGTCTCGCTTCGACGAGCGGGATACTTTAGGCATCGCAAGGTGATTTGAGAAGCAGCACGATGTGCATCGAGGTGACGTGGAGATGCTTCATGAGCCGGCTTCGACCTTGGTAATCTGCGTTTAACGCTTTAACATTAGGCTACTTAGAGTCGTCCGGGACGATTCGGCCGCTAGGAGTTCCCCCTCCATGATCCTCGAATTCTCGGTCGTCGCGACCCTTCTGGCGGCGCAGGATGCTCCGCCCCCCCCGGTTCCGGCCGATCCCGTGATCCTGGATGGCTTCACCCGGCGCGAGTTGGGACGTGAACCGTTCATCCAGGATCCGGTGGCGATCGATGTCATGCCCGATGGGTCGATTCTCATCGCGGAAACCGAACGGACGCTCGATGGCGTCATGGACAATCGAGTCACCACGTGGCATCTCGAGGACGATCTTCAAGCATCCACCGTGCAGGACCGGCTCGACTACATGCGGAAGTGGGCCCACAAGCTCGACGGCGGGATGGACTTCTATCGCCAGCATCCCGATCGTGTACGACGGGCGGTCGACGCCGACGGTGACGGTCTCCTGGACGAGTTCACGATCTTCGCGGGTGGATTCCAGGAACCACTCGACGGCATCGGCGCCGGGGTGATGGTGGTTGGAGACGAGGTCTGGTACACGAACATTCCGAATCTCTGGCGACTGCGCGACGACGACGCCGATGGAGTCGCCGAGATCCGTGAGCCGATCTACTCCGGTTTCGGTGTGCGGTTCGCCCTGTACGGACACGACATGCATGGGCTCGTTCCCGGGCCGGACGGACGCATCTACTGGTCGATCGGTGATCGCGGATATCACGTCGAGACGCCGGATGGACGAATTCTCGCGGATCCACGGTCCGGTGCGGTCTTCCGGTGCGAACGCGACGGGACGGATCTGGAGGTCTTCGCCTCTGGTCTGCGCAATCCGCAGGAACTAGCCTTCAATTCGATGGGCGATCTCTTCACGGGAGAGAACACCTCCGATGCGGGTGATCGGGCGCGCATCGTCTACGTGGCCGAAGGAGGCGAGACGGGTTGGACGATGGAGTACCAGACGCTCGAGGGTGGGAATATCCGAGGACCCTGGGAGCAGGAACGGATCTGGGAAGTGGTCACGCCGGAGAACGAGCGATTTCGACCCGATTGGACGCTCCCGCCAGTTGCGCATCTTGGATCGGGACCCGCCGGTCTCGCCTATGCGCCGGGGATCGGTTTCCCATCCCGCTACGACGACCACTTCTTCATGTGCGACTTCCTGGGAAGTCCCGAACAGAGCATCATCTGGTCCTTTCGGGTCGAGCCGGACGGCGCCGGATATCGGGTCGAGGACGCGCACGAGTTCGTGCGCGGGCTCATGGCGACCGATGTGACCTTCGACTGGCGGGGCGGGATGCTCCTGTCCCAGTGGGGACGGGGCTGGCGCGCCTCCGGGCGGGGACGGCTCCAGGAGGTCTCCTGGGATGGTCGGGATCCCGCGGCGGCCGCGCAACGCGACGACGCTCGTGATCTTGATCGGTGACGCGCGCGGCGGCATCGAACTCTTAGAGTCTTCATATTAGGCCACGCATACTCGGCCTCGCACAACAGTGCTCACGCACGGCTCAAACGCGCCGCAACAGTGTGGGTAGAGGTCCATCCGTCTCCCCGCGCGAGCCAAAGAGCCCGGAGCCGGGACCGTCGCACACTTGGACCTGTCATACACCACCCGCGACCGAACTTACGCCCACGGCGGCGGCGGGCG
>PKCT01000250.1 GCA_002862325.1 Phycisphaerae bacterium | reverse complement strand
ATAATGACTTTCTCTTGAGTTTGGGCCACAGTGGCTACGACGAAGAGGCGACGACGAGCAGAACCCAGATTCGGCGGGCGAACCGTCTGGCAGATGGGTTCTTTCAACGACAGCTGCACGACCCCGACTCGGGGGTGAAGGCGAGGGAGATTCTCGAGTCGCGAGACATCTCGCCCGAACTCGCGGACGCCTTCGGACTCGGCTTCGCGCCGGACGCCTGGACGACCCTGGTCGACCGCATCGAGGAGGCGTGCCGCATCGGTCATGCCGCCGATGGCGAGGCCCTGCCGAAGCTGGAGATCTTCGAGCAGATCGGTCTGGTGCGGACCTCCTCCCGCGGGACGCCCATCGATGGGTTTCGAAACCGGCTCATCTTCCCGATCCGCGACGAATTCGGCCAGACGGTGGCCTTCGGAGCCAGGAAGATCGCGTCCGAGGACGAACCCAAGTATCTCAACAGCCCCGAAAGCGAGCTCTTCATCAAGGGGAGGACGCTCTACGGACTGGATCTGGCCAAGCGAGGCATGATGAAGTCGGGCACCGCGATCATCTGCGAGGGCTACACGGACGTGATCGCCCTGCACGGCCACGGATTCGACAATGCGGTCGCCGCGCTGGGCACCTCGCTCACCCGTGACCATGCGGAGAAGCTTTCGAAGCTCTGCGACACCGTGGTCCTCCTCTTCGACGGCGATGCCGCGGGACAGCGTGCGGCCGAGCGGGCGGTCGAGATCTTCTTCTCGACCGAGATCGACATCCGGTTCTGCACACTTCCGGACGGCATGGATCCCGACGAGTGCCTGCGGAGCGAGGACGGCCCTGCCAGATTCCAGGCCGCGCTCGACGATGCGCCGGATGCACTGAGCGCGATGATTGGCGACGTCCGGCAACGACTCCGCGAGGCACAGGGCGTGACACCGCGGCAACGGATCATCGACGACACGCTTCGCCGCCTCAATCAGCTCGGGCTGAAAGGCATCGCGGGCGTGCGTCGCATCTTCGTTCTCGATCAACTCGCATCGATCCTCGATGTGCCGGTCGGCATGCTCCAGGGGCAGGCCGAAGGCGTTTCGACGCCCCGTACTGCGGCCGCACCGACTCGTCAGACCACCGCGTCGGTAGAGGACGTCCCGGGCTCAACGCCCGCGGCGGATGTGGAACGGGCCCCCTTTCGCCGAAGACAGGCGGAAGAGGGCCTGCTTCGTCTGGTGCTCGCGGACCGAGAGCTGCTCCGTCGAGCGGACGGGCCGAGTGGAGATCCGAGGACGCCGATCGAACGATTCTCCATCGACGACTTCCACGACGGCGTCTGCCGTCGCGGCTGGGAGATGCTTCTCGGCGCCGAGGCTTCCGGAGACACCGGTGCCGATGCCCACGACCTCATCAAGGCGACTCCGGACGACGGTCTGGGCCATCGCCTTCTCGAGATCTACATCGCCGGGATGCGCGAACTTCATCACGGCAAGGTCGAATCGGGCGAGGCGGTCGAGGGCGCCGTCCTCGATCTCGAATCCGCCATCGAACGCGACCATCGGATCGCGGCCCGGGTCGAGCTCGCCCAGCAGTCCGTCGAGAACGCCGAGGATGCGGCGGCGGTCCTGGAGCGACTTCGCGGCGCAGGCCACGAGCCCGCGGCCATCGCCCACCGTCGCTCGGGACGCCTGTCAGCCCGCACCGACGCGAATCCACAGAACCATCTCACCCGTTCGGACGACTCCGACCGGGAATCATCGGAATCCTCACTGTCCTCCCAGTGAATGAAGGAGTCCAACGTGCTACCTCTCCCCCTCACCCCCCATCCCGTTCTGAAGCAACTCGTTTCGACCGGCCGTGACCGCGGCTGGATCTGTTACGAGGAGATCAATACCTGCCTGCCGGACTGCTACGTCGATCCGGACGCAATCGATGCGTTCATCATGGTCGTCCGCATCGAGGGCATTGAGCTGATCGACGAGATCGAAAGGCGACGCCGTGGACTCGATCAGATGGACGCGCCGCTTCAGACCGATCTGAAGTTCCAGCGGGACAACGCCCGGAAGACGGCGCGGGCTCCGAAGGTCCAGATGATCGACGAGGACGGTGAGGTCAACCGGAACCCCTTCGACGACGGAGAGGATCTCGGCGAGTCCGGGGCCTCGAATTCGACCCAGAGTCAGAGTGACGACACCGGGGAGCCCGAACTCCTCGACGACGCCGAGACCCAGGCCGCGGTCGAGCAGGCCATCGCGGAGCAGGGATCGAAGAGGATCGACGATCCGATCCGGATGTATCTCACCCAGATGGGCACGATCCCGCTGCTCACGCGAGAACAGGAGATTCGGCTCGCCAAGAAGATCGAGACGACCCGCATGTTCTTCAGGCGAATGACACTCGAGAGCGACTACGCGGCTCGTCAAGCGATCGAGATTCTCCAGCAGGTGCACGAGGGGCAGCTCCCCTTCGACCGGACCATGCGAATCTCCACGGCGGAGGACAATGCCAAGGAGAAGGTCGCATGCCGGATTCCGTTCAACAGTTCGACCGTCCGTCGTCTGCTCGAATTGAACGAGGCGTGCTGGGAGAAGCTCGAGGATCCCGGCTGCACGGACGCCCGTCGTGCCGCACTGCGGAGCGAGATGGAGGAACGCCGGCGACGCATCGGTACGCTCCTGGAGGAGTGCTGCCTCCGTACCGGCAGGATCCAGCCCCTGATGCGGAAGCTCCAGGCCGTCAACAAGAAGGTGAAGGATCTGCAGCGCCGGATCGAGAAGTCGGAGAAGCACCCCGATCGCTACGACCCCGAGGACGTCT
>PKCT01000045.1 GCA_002862325.1 Phycisphaerae bacterium | reverse complement strand
GCGGCGAGCAGGACGCCGATCGCATCATCGAATGGTCGAAGCGAACCGGCCGCCAGGTCACGGTCCGCCTGGTGAAGGGCGCCTACTGGGACTACGAAACCATCCACGCGGAGGAGATGGGGTGGCCGATTCCGGTCTGGAGCCGGAAGTGCGACTCCGACGCGTGCTTCGAACGCATGGCCGACGCCTTCATCGCTTCGACCCCGCACACGTCGGACGTTGGTGGCGTGAAGCTCGCCCTCGGAAGCCACAACGCCCGCTCGATCGGCGCCGCAGTGGCGGCCCTCGAACGAGAGGGGCTTCCCCGCGAGGCCCTCGAACTCCAGATGCTCTACGGAATGGCACCGGAACTGAAGCAGGCGGCGACGTCGCTGGGCTTCCGGGTGCGCGAATACGTGCCAGTCGGCGAGATGATCCCAGGCATGGCGTATCTGGTGAGACGTCTCCTGGAGAACACCTCGAACGAATCGTGGCTCCGAGCGGGCTTCATGGACGACGCCGACGAAACGACGCTGCTCGCATCGCCCCACCGAGTCTTCGAACGGGATCCCGGCGTCGACCGGATCGAAGGGGCGGCGGAACGGCATCGACTCTCGATCGCCGATCCGGAGGTCGGCGACGGCAGACCCTTCTTCACCGAGCCGTTCCGCGACTTCGCCAGCGAGGACGTGCGGGAGGCCTTCAGCCGCGCGCTCTCCGGGAGCGAGGTCCCCTCGGTCCCCAACCGCGGCACGACGACCGACGCCGACGAGGCGTTGATGATCGCGCACCGGGCATTCCCCGCCTGGCGCGACACGCCGGTGCGGGATCGGGCGGCGATCCTGATCCGGGCCGCATCGATCATGCGACGTCGCCGGGACGAGCTCTCGGGCGTGATCATTCGAGAGAGCGGAAAGACCTGGCGGGAAGCCGACGGCGACGTCTGCGAGGCGATCGACTTCTGCGAGTACTACGCCCGGGAGGCGGTCGCGCTCTTCGAACCCCGTCGACTCGGCGCCTTCATCGGCGAGATCGACGACGTGCTCCACCAGCCCCGCGGCGTCGCCGCGGTGATCAGTCCCTGGAACTTCCCGCTGGCGATCTGCACGGGGATGACGGTGGCCGCCCTGGTGTGCGGCAACACCTGCGTCGTGAAACCGGCGGAACAGACGCCCGGCATCGCGAAGATCATGCACGACATCCTGCTGGAGGCGGGCTGCCCCCCCGAGGTCTGCCGTTTCCTCCCCGGACCGGGCGAGTCGGTGGGCGCGCATCTGGTGAGGGATCCGCGAACCGCCCTGATCGCGTTCACCGGGAGCAAGGCGGTCGGACTGGACATCATCCAGGCGGCCGGCATCACCGGCGACGAACAGGCGCAGGTCAAGAAGGTCGTGTGCGAGATGGGCGGCAAGAACGCGGTCATCGTCGACGCGAGCGCGGATCTCGACGAGGCGGTGCTGGGCATCCGCCAGTCCGCGTTCGGCTTCAGCGGTCAGAAGTGCAGTGCCTGCAGTCGCGCCATCGTCGTCGACTCCGCCCACGACGTGTTCCTCGAACGACTCGTCCGATCGGTCGAGAGTCTCGTGGTCGGCGATCCTCGCCTGCCGGGAACCGACGTCGGACCGGTCATCGACGAGGACGCGCGACGGAAGATCGAGTCGTACGTCCAGATCGGCCGGGAGGAAGGCACGCTCGAGGTCCAGCTGCCGGTGCCCGAAGGTCTCGCGGAACGCGTCGGTCTTCCCTACGTCGGCCCCGCGGTGTTCAGCGGAATCACCGCGGATCACCGGCTCGCCCAGGAGGAGATCTTCGGCCCCGTGCTGGCCGTGATTCGAGTCCCTGATTTCGAGACGGCGCTCGAGGTCGCCAACAGCCCGCGCTACAAGCTGACCGGTGGCGTATTCAGTCGGAAGCCGAGTCATCTGGAGCTCGCCCGCCGCGACTACCGCGTCGGCAACCTCTACCTCAATCGGGGCATCACCGGGGCTCTGGTCGGCCGCCAGCCGTTCGGTGGATTCGGGATGTCCGGCGTCGGTTCGAAGGCTGGAGGCGACGACTACCTGCTCCAGTTCGTCGAACCGCGCACGATCACCGAGAACGCCATGCGACGTGGCTTCGCGCCCGGCCTGGTCGAGTAGACCTCCACTTCGCAAGTCGACCGACCCCGTGGGCATGCACGACGAGGTCCCGATGAGGTCGGTTGGTCAGGCCGGCCGGTCGCTGGGGCCCGCAACCGGCTGAATCCAACCGTGATAGCCCTCCATGAGCTTGTCCGCGGTCTCCGGTCCCATGGTCCCGGGCTCGTAGACGGTCGCCGGCGGAGGATCCGCGACGACCGGCGCCAGCGCGGTCCACGTGCCTTCGATGATCGGTTGCGTCGCGAAACGGGTCATGTCGCCGTCGAGCGCATCGCCGAGCAGCTGTTCGTACGGAAGCTTCTCCCGCCCGAGGGCGCGCCGGCAGAGGTTCACCATCGTCTGGTTCGTGTCCACGGCGACCACGCTCCCCGCGCCGTGCTTCAGGCAGTACGCGCTCAGCAACCCCGTGCCGCAGCCGAGGTCCAGCACCGCCGGCGCCCGGCCCTCGCGCCCGAGCTGCTGGCGTTGCGTCGGCATGCGCCGCACCGAGGCCTCCACATTGCAGTGCTGGGCTGCGGCAGCAGTCGCGTTCCTTGATCGATCCCAGCTCGAACAGCGGCTTGGGGGCAGGGAGGGGAACGTACATGGCGCTGGTTTACATACGGAGTGAACGTAACTAAGCTTAAGCTTATGCTGCGGCTGCATCTGGAAGTTTTGACAAACATGTATTTTTT
>PKCT01000235.1 GCA_002862325.1 Phycisphaerae bacterium | reverse complement strand
CCGCATCACCGTGGTCTTCGGAAACGCACGGACCAGAACCTCGCTCGAACGATGCGCGAGTCTCCTCGCGAGACACAAGATCAGCGTCGTCCGCGCATACCTCGACGTGGTCCAGGACCCCTCGTTCGGCGTCGTCACCTATGTGGGCTTCGTGGTGAAGGGACCCGACGGCAAGGCGATCGACGCCGAGAGCGAACTGTGGACCAGGGTCCGCAAGGATCTCACCCGCGTGAAGTGGGTGCACTACGAGGTGCTCGAACTCCTGTCTCGACACCCCGGAACCCACATCGGTCTCACCGAGATCCAGCTGGGACTCAGCCACCTCGTACACCAGGTGCTCGGCCCCCGCGCGCGATTCGAGTTCACGCGTGAACGGATCCGAGGCTCGGTCGAGGCCAATCTCGGCCTGTCGACCCGCGTCGCGCAGCTCTTCAAGAGCCGGTTCGACCCGAGAAATCCCATGGACGACGAGTCCTTCGCCGCGTCCGCCGCGGAACTCGGCGAGGAGATCGATCGGCTGGCGTCCAGCGAGACGTCGCGAACCGTTCTGCAGACGATGCTCGACGCGGTGCGACACTCGCTGCGTACCAACTACCACGTGCACGGCCGATTCGGTCTCGCGATCCGGCTCGACCCGAGCTTCCTGACCAACGAGGACCGCCCCGACCTCCCCTTCGGCGTGTTCTTCGTCCATGGCCGGGGCTTCGACGGGTTCCACGTGCGGTTCCAGGACATCGCGCGCGGTGGTCTTCGCGTGGTCATGCCACGCACGACCGCCCAGCATGCACGCGAGACCGAACGGCTGTACGACGAGGTCTACGGCCTGTCGTTCGCTCAGCAGTTGAAGAACAAGGACATCCCCGAAGGCGGTGCGAAGGCGGCGATCCTGCTCGAGCCCGGGGCCGGCATCGACCGCTGCGTGAAGGCGTTCGTGAACTCGATCCTCGACCTGATCACCGAGGAGGAGGCGACGAGGTCGCAGATCGTGGATCGGTCCGGCCTCGAGGAACTCATCTACCTCGGCCCCGACGAGAACATCACCCCCGACCATATCGAGTGGATCGTCAGGAGAGCGAGACTCCGCGGATACTCGCTCCCCACCGCGTTCATGAGCTCCAAGCCGGGTGCCGGCATCAACCACAAGGTCTATGGAGTGACCAGCGAAGGCGTCAACGTCTTCCTCGATGCGGGACTTCGTTCCGTCGGCATCGATCCCCTCACCCAGCCGTTCACCGTCAAGATCACCGGTGGTCCGGACGGCGACGTGGCCGGCAACATGATCAGGATCCTCGACCGCGACTATGGCGGCAACGCCAAGATCGTGGCCATCGGCGACGGCTCGGGATGCGGAGAGGATCCCGACGGTCTCGCGATCGAGGAACTGATGAGACTCTTCGAACAGGCGCTGCCGATCGCCTCCTTCGATCGAAGCAGGCTCGGCCCGCGCGGCCGCATCGTCAGCGTCGACGAGCCCGATGGACCGCAACTCCGAAACACCCTGCACAACCGGGTCGTGACCGATGCGTTCGTGCCCGCGGGCGGCAGACCCGCGACCATCCATGCGGGAAACTGGCAGGAATTCCTCCAGGAGGACGGCACGCCGAGCGCGAAGGTGATCTCGGAGGGCGCGAACCTGTTCCTCACGCCGGAGGCTCGGGAGAACCTCTGCGAAGCGGGCTGCGTCATCTTCAAAGACTCATCCGCCAACAAGTGCGGCGTGATCTGCTCGAGCTTCGAGATCGGCGCGTGCATGATCCTGGACGAGAAGGAGTTTCTGGACATCAAGGAACCGTTCGTGGAGGAGGTCCTCGTTCGACTCCGCGAACTGGCCCGCCTGGAGGCGGAACTCCTGACCATGGAGCGGCAACGGCACCCCGAAGCGAGCCTGCCACAGCTTTCGATCACGCTCAGCCGCATCATCAACAGCGCCGCTCCCGCGATCATGGCTTCGATCCCCTCCTGGAGTCCAGCCGACCTGGAACTGGGGCGACAGCTCGTGCGGGATCACCTGCCGGAGATCCTGAGATCGACGGGTGGAGATCGCGTCTGGACGAAACTGCCCGAGCGATATCTCCACTGGATGATGGCGAATCGCCTCGCCTCGGTCATCGCCTACCGCGAGGGGATCGACTTCCTCGACGGCATGGAGCCCGTCGCGATCGCGGACCTGGGCATTCGATATCTGCGGGAAGAGAATCGGATTCGATCCCTCATCGAGGGCCTCGAGTCCGCGGACATCGCCGATCGCGAAACCGTGATCAGTCGGCTCCGGCTCGGCGGAGTGCGAGCCGGCCTGTGGACGCCATGACCGGATGTCACCACCGTCGCAGCGGTGGTTCCACGCCGGCCCGAGCGGTCATTCGGGGATCGGCGTCATGTCGATGTCGGCCGAACGGTTGACCCGCAGGGTCCACAGAATCTCCCTCAGCGCGGTCTCCGAGCCAGCCGGTCCGAGCGTGACCACCCACTTCAAGAGTCCCATCCTGGCCTCGGTGCGGAGATAGGACTCGTCGGTCGCCAGCGCCGGCGATGGGGTTCCCACGTTCACCTCGATGTCCTCGTCGCGGCTGGTCGGACGACGATCCCAGACCTCAACCTCGACGCTCCCGGCTCCGAGATGCTCGAGCTCGATCCGCGTCTCGATGCTCGTCTGCCGTCCACCTCCCAGCAGCCCGGTGCGCTCGGTCTCGCGCTGGAGCACCAGACGTGCGGTTCGAATCATGGGATCGGGACCCAACCAGACCTCGAACGCCGCGCCGGGCTGGACCTCCCCGAGGAACGTCCCGCCGACGTACTCGTCGTCG
>PKCT01000153.1 GCA_002862325.1 Phycisphaerae bacterium | reverse complement strand
CGATCGAGTGTCCGTCCGTCCGCCGCATCGTGAAGCAGGGCCCCACCGGCGGCGATCATGATGCCCTCGGCTCCGATCGCCTCCAAGGCGTCTTGACTCTCCAGCCAGGCCCGACCGGTCGCTACGACCACTTTGATGCCCGCGGCCCGAGCCTGGCGGATCGCCTCGCGATCATGGTTCGAGACGCCTCCAGGCCCCAGAAGGGTCCCGTCGAGGTCGATGGCGATCAGTCGGGTTCTCATGCAGGGATCTTATCGGGAGCATCGGGACCGGGATCGGCCCACGCTCTTGCTACCATGTTCGGCCCTGGGTCGCCGAGGCCCCGATGTCACCTGACCGCCCGTGGAGTCCGTCATGGACGATCGTCTCAAGGAAGTCCAGACCACCGATCTCACCGATTCCCGCGTCAACCGCGACTTTGTGGATTGGCTGAAGACCAAGGGGATGAACTACCTGTTGCTCATACTGCTCGCCCTCTGCGCGTTCTTCGCCTGGGAGTGGTATCAGCAGAAGGCGGTGCTCGCCCGCGACCAGGCGTGGGCCGATCTGAACAACGCGACGAGCCCCGCCGCGTTCCGCGGCGTGGCCGAGACCCACGCGACCGTCGACGCGGTCGCGGAACTCGCCGCGGTCCGGGCGGCCGACACCCTGATGGAATCCGTGCGCACCGGACTGCGTCCGGGTCTGACCGCGGATGATCCCGGAGCGGCGATGACGCCGGAGGATCGCACGGCGATGCTCCGCGAGGCGGACGACTTCTACGCCGAGGCCCTCGAGCTCTCCGAACGACGAGCGGGATTCGCCGGCAAGCCGGTCGGCCTGACCGCCCTCTACGGACGCGCCGCGGTCGCGGAGGCCGAGGGCCGGCTCGAGGACGCCCGCGGGTTCCTCACCGACGCGGCCGCGCTGGCCAAGCCCGAGTACCCCTCCCTCGCCGACCAGGCTGAGGCCCGCATCGCGAACATCGAGGTCGTGATCGCCGCGAGCTCGCTCCCAGCGCAGGCGAGCGTCTTCACCCCGGACGAGTCGGGCGAGACGTACACGCCGCCGGCCGCAGAGGACCTGCTCGAGTTCTTCGAGACGGAGTCCACCGAGGACGCCGGCTCGGCCGAGCCGTCCGCGTCGCCGTGAGCGAGGACGACCCCACACCCGAGGGGTCGCTGCTCGATCCCGGTGGAAAGGTGGATCGCGAAGCGCTCTACCGGCTCTACGAGTCCCGCGAGGACGACGACGCGCCCGTGACCGTCGACTTCGAGTTGGCCCGGGATCTCCAGAAGCGACTGGACCGCTATCTCGTAGATCGCATCCCCTTCATGAGCCGAACCGCCCTCCAACGACTCATCGACGAGGATGCGGTCCGGGTCAACGGTCGCCCCCCCAAGGCGAGCACCCGACTCCGCCTGGGAGACAGGGTCGAGGTGGTTCTTCCACCTCCTCCGTCGAACGAGATACCACCCGAGGACATTCCACTCGACGTCCTGTACGAGGACGACGACCTGATCGTCCTCAACAAGCAGCCGGACATCATCGTCCATCCGGCCCGAGCGGTGAAGTCGGGCACCATCGTGAATGCCCTCAGCTGGCGCTTTCGACACGAGACGTCGGGACGATTGTCGTCGGTCGGAGAGGAGTTCGCCCGGCCGGGCATCGTGCACCGACTGGATCGATTCACGACCGGCGTGATGGTCGCCGCGAAGAGCGACACCGCGCACTGGCGGCTCGGACACCAGTTCCAGGATCGGACGGTGGGAAAGCGCTACCTCGCGGTCGTCCATGGAGTCCTCAAGCGTCCGACCGATCTCATCGACCTCCCGCTGGGACGCCACCCGAGGATCTTCGACCGCTACGCGGTCAGACACGACGACTCGGGGAAGGAGGCCCGGACGATCTATCGGGTGGTCGAGCGATACGACGGGTTCACCCTCGTGGAACTCGAACTTCTCACCGGACGCACGCATCAGATTCGAGTGCACCTGGCCGAGACCGGCCATCCGATCGTGGGCGACGACTACTACGGTGGCAGACACCTCTCCCGCGACATGATCGTACCCAAGGGTCTGGACGATCCCGGGTCGGCACGAGACGCGCCCCTCATGGCCCGGCAGGCGCTGCATGCGGCTCGACTGGAATTCGAGCATCCGATCGTCGGCGACCGCCGCGTCCATCAGGCACCGCTCTGGGCCGACATGGCCGAATTCATCGCGGTGCTACGTCGCCACCGTCATCCCGAACCGACCCGGACGCCGGGGGTCCTCGTCGAGGTGCCCACGGCGGACGGCTGATCCCTGGACGACGGTCGAGGGGACGATGACCCTGGTCCGCGGTTCGACCGCGAATGCGCGACTGCGAATCAGCGCAGCTTGATCAGGGCGAAGGCGGCCATCGAGAGGACGATCGTCAGGAGCCAGAATCTCGTGACCACCTGCTGCTCGCTCCAGCCGCCGAGATGGAAATGGTGATGGATCGGGCTGCACCGGAGGATTCGAACGCCCTTGCCGAGGCGAATCCTGGTGTACTTGAACCATCCGACCTGGACCACCACGCTCATCAACTCGAGGAAGAAGATGCCACCGACGAGCGCGAGCAGAATCTCCTGCCGCATCGCGACGGCGAGGAATCCGAGCACACCGTCGACGTGCGACGCCATCTTGCGCTCGTGCGGCGCCTGCTCGAAGAAGGCGAGCGCCGCGGTGCGCAGCCGACCGATGCTTTCGTCCGGCAGCAGCGCCTCGTAGCCGCAGATCTGGCAGAAGCCCACGCGCACAAAGGCGTCGTCCCATACGGCCGCCACCGCCACGCGCTCCGC
>PKCT01000245.1 GCA_002862325.1 Phycisphaerae bacterium | reverse complement strand
CTCCTCGCGCAGCAGGCCGAGGAGGATGCCGCGGCACCGCCCACGGAGGTCGAGGCACCCGGTCCGTGGTACGTCGCCGCCGCGGTCGGTGGCACCTTTGCGCTCGATGCGGACGCGAAGGAGAACAACGCCAGATTCCGGTTCAAGGGTGGCGTCGGCGTCAACGTCGGCGTCGGATACGCGTTCGCGGAGGACTGGGCGGTGGAACTCCACTCCGGACTGCTCTGGAATGAGATCGACAGCGTCGGGGGATCCGTTACGTCCCGTCTTGGAAACGACTTCAACCTCGGCGGCGGCACCGGCCACATGTATCAGGTGCCCGTCATGGGCAGCATCGTGTACTCGATCCACTTCACTGAAAAGCTCGCGCTCGGCCTGAAGGCCGGGGCGGGTATCCAGTGGACCGACATGGACGTGAAGAACATCAGGGCGTTCGGCCCCCTCGCGCCGATGAACACGTTCGGATACAGCAAGCAATCCACCGCGTTCCGCTGGGAGGTCGGGGTCAGGGTCGCGAACCAGATCGCGCCGAACATCAGGATCGGGGGCGGAGTGATGTTCTCCGGAACCAGCGAAGTGAACATCGGCTCGCCCAACTACGCCGGAGGACCGGCGTTCCTGCCCGCTGGCGATACGAAGCTCGACGCGATCTATAACATCTCGCTGGGATTCGGCATCAACATCACCTTCTGATCCCGCGCTGGACGAACAGATAGACGCCGCCGAGCTTCATAAGCTCGGCGGCGTCGTATCGTCGGTAAGGGTTGGCGAAGCTCGGACGTCGCCCGGATGCCCGAATCGATCAGTCGAATCGATCGAGTTCCATGACCTTGTTCCAGGCGGCGACGAAGTCGTGTACGAACTTCTCCGTCGCGTCGTCACTCGCATAGACCTCGGACAGGGCGCGAAGTTGCGAGTTCGACCCGAAGACGAGGTCCACTCGACTCCCGGTCCATCGGATCTCCTTGGTGTCGCGATCGCGACCCTCGTAGAAGTGCTCGCACCGCTTCGATACCGACCAGTCGATGTTCGCATCGAGGATATTGACGAAGAAGTCCGTGCTCAGCACGCCCGGTCGATCCGTGAGGACGCCGAGGGGGGAACCGCTCGTCGTCGCGCCGAGGGCACGCATTCCACCGACCAGAACCGTCATTTCGGGCGCGGTGAGGGTCAGAAGGCAGGCGCGGTCCACGAGAATCGTCTCCCCGGGCCGGAGATCGTTGATGTTGTGGTGATTTCGGAATCCATCGGTCGCGGGTTCGAGCACGGCGAAGGAGTGGGCGTCGGTCATGTCCTGATCGGCGTCGGTGCGACCGGGTCGGAAGGGGACGACGATCTCGACCCCGGCATCACGAGCGGCGGCCTCGACCGCGGCGCAACCACCGAGCACGATGCAGTCGGCGAGGGAAACCTGCTTACCGTCGGTCTGCCGGTCGTTGAATCCGGTCTGGATCGCCTCGATCTTGGCGAGCGCTGCGTGCAGTTCGGCCGGTTCGTTGACCTCCCAGTCCTTCTGAGGGAACAGTCGGATCCTGGCCCCGTTCGCACCACCGCGATTGTCGGTGCCGCGGAAGGTCGATGCGGACGCCCATGCGGTGAGGACCAGCCGCTGGCGGGTGAGGCCGCACTCAAGGAGCGCCGACTTCAGTGCGGCCACGTCCGCCTCGTCGATCAACGGGTGGACGACGGGCGGCACCGGATCCTGCCAGATCAGGCTCTCGGCCGGCACGTCCGCACCGAGGTACCGAGCCCGGGGGCCCATGTCGCGATGCGTCAGCTTGAACCACGCTCGGGCGAAGGCGTCCGCGAGCTGGTCCGGATTCTCGTGGAATCGCCGGGCGATCGGTTCGTAGATCGGATCCGTGCGCAGGGCGATGTCTGTGGTCAGCATCATCGGCGCGTGCTTCCTGGACGGGTCGTGCGCGTCGGGCACGTCCGTGCAGTCGGCCGCATCGATGGGGGTCCACTGCTTGCAGCCGCCCGGGCTCTCGGTGAGCTCCCACTCGTGTCCGAAGAGGGTGTCGAAGTAGCTGTTGTCCCAGGTGGTCGGGGTGGCCGTCCACGCCCCCTCGAGGCCGGAGGTGATCGTGTCGTCGCCCATGCCGGTGCCGAAGCGGTTCTTCCAGCCGAGGCCCATCTGCTCCATGGGCGCGCCCTCGGGCTCTCGGCCCAGGAACTCCGCATCGTTGGCGGCGCCATGGGTCTTGCCGAAGGTGTGACCTCCGGCGATGAGCGCCACGGTCTCCTCGTCGTTCATCGCCATCCGTGCGAACGTCTCGCGGATGTCGCGGGCCGAGGCCATCGGGTCGGGGTTGCCGTTGGGGCCCTCCGGATTGACGTAGACGAGTCCCATCTGCACCGCCCCAAGCGGGCTCGCCAGCATCCGATCGCCGGAATATCGTTCATCGCCGAGCCACTCCGCCTCCGGTCCCCAGTCGATGTCCGCATCGGGTTCCCACACGTCCGCTCGGCCGCCGCCGAAGCCGAAGGGCTTGAGACCCATCGATTCGATCGCGCAGTTGCCGGTGAGAATGAAGAGGTCGGCCCACGACAGGCTTCGCCCGTACTTCCGCTTGATCGGCCAGAGCAGACGCCGCGCCTTGTCGAGATTCGTATTGTCGGGCCAACTGTTGAGCGGGGCGAAACGCTGGTCGCCGGAACCTCCGCCGCCACGTCCGTCGTGAATCCGGTAGGTACCGGCCGCATGCCAAGCCAAGCGGATGAAGAATGGACCGTAGTGACCGTAATCGGCGGGCCACCACTCCTGCGAGTCGGTCATCAACGCGACCAGGTCCTTCTTGACCGCTTCAAGA
>PKCT01000015.1 GCA_002862325.1 Phycisphaerae bacterium | reverse complement strand
CGCCCCGGCTTCAGCTTCATCAAGGCGAACCTGAAGCAGGACTTCGAACTCGTCGAGCACACCCCGCACGAACAAGTGGTGATCGGGGTCGAGGCCAAGGGGATCGGCAACAAGTTCGGTGTCCGATCGACGCTCAACCTGTCTCCCCACGAGTCCGATTCGACCAAGTTGGACTGGGAGGCGGAAATCGTTCACATGTCGGGCCTCGTCGCCGCGGTCGGGACGACCATCATCCGAGCGGCCGCCGACCAGGTCATCAAGCAGGGTTTCGGCGCGATGCGAGAGGCGATCGAGAATCACCGCGTCGACCAGGGCTCCTGACACTCGACGTCCGATCGGCCAATCCGATTCGAGCGTCCTGGCGCGAACGAAGAGACAGGCGACCCGACTTCGTCGGGCCGCCTGGGCGATCTGGTCGTCGAGGTTCGCGAGGCTTCGAGGGGATGGAGGTCACCCGAAGGCCGCGTACTCCTTGCCGAGAAGCGAGGACGCGATCTTGAGCTGCATGATCTCGTCGGTTCCTTCGTAGATGCGACAGACCCGAACATCCTGAAGATGGCGGAAGGGGCGATAGAGTTCGCTCCAACCACGTCCACCGAAGACCTGGACAGCTCGATCGACGGCCTCCCAGGCCGCGTTGCTCGCCCAGTACTTCGCCTGGGCGACGACGTAGTCGGCGTTCGCGAGTTCGGTCTTGTCTCCGGGCGCCGCGTCGGACTTCTCCTTCGCGAGGGCGGCACGCTCGATCATCGCGTCCGCGGTCGCACGCATCATCTCGATGCGAGCGATGTGCTGCTGAACCAGTTGATGCTTGCCGATCGGCTTGCCGTGCTGCTCTCGCTCCTTCGCGTACCGAAGGCACTCGATCAGACAGTCCTCGATGGTGCCCAGGCAACCCGAGGCGACCGAGAGACGCCCGGACACCAGAGTGTGCATGGCGATGCGGAAGCCGTTGCCCTCCGCGCCCAGCATGTTGTCTCCGGAGATCGGGTGATCCGTCATCTCGAACATCGCGGTGTCCGAGGTGTACATCCCGGGCTTCGCGTGCAGCGCCTCCGCCTCGAAGGTGTCCCCCGCGGTGTCGACGATGAAGGCGCTCATTCGCCGGTTGGGGCCTTCGTCGCCTTCGGCGAAGGCGAAGACGATCACCGCATCCGCGACGGAACCGTTCGAGATCAGGTACTTGACCCCGTTCATGATGATCTTGTCGCCCTCTCGTCGCCAGGTGCAGGTGCCCTCGAGAGGGTTCGAGCCCGCGTCAGGTTCGGTCAAGCCGAACGCCAGCGTGCACTCGCCCCGACACGAGGCGGGAAGGTATCGATCCTTCTGCTCCTCGGTGCCATACTTGAGAATCGGGTACTGCCCGATCGAGGTGTGGCCTGAGAAGAAGGTCCTGACTCCGGTGCCTTCCTGATTGATCCGGGCGAGCATCTTCGCGTAGGTCAGACTGTCGATGCCGCGACCGCCGTATCGCTTCGGGATCGGCATGCCGAGCAGGTCGTACTTCAGGGCCAGCTCGCCGATCGCGGGATTCGGCTGATGCTCGAGGTAGCAGATCTCCTCGATCGGTCGGATTTCCTCGCAGTAGGCCTCGACGTCGGCGATGAGCTTCTCGGTTTCGGCCGGGGTCGCGACATCGCTCGAAGATGTCGGGTTGGCCATGGTGTCCACGTGGTTCACGATCGACTCCTGACGGGTTGGAAGGGACGCTCCGAGGGGACTCGGAACGGACCATTCAGGGTAGCACTCCCGTCCGTGCCAACGGCGATACAGACCTCGAGAAGCTGGAAAAAACGTCAACCCGCGCGTCGTTCAGGGGTTTCCGAGCACATGAACAGGCGATGAAACGCTACAGTCCTCGAATTCGAGGCGACTCGGGCTGACCAGAGCGTCCAACCCCGACACGCCCCTCTGGAATGAAGGGCAGAGCCGCCTGTTTTTCGGACCCTAGACGGGAGCGTTCGACGTGTCCAAGACGATGTCTGATTCCGCCACCAAGCTTGCTGACCGAATCGAACGAGGGACCGCCGTCACGGGGGTGATCGGCCTGGGCTACGTCGGCCTGCCTCTCGCCCACGCCCTTCATCGAGGTGGCCTCCCGGTGATCGGCTTCGACGTCGACCGGACCAAGATCGACCATCTCGACCGTGGCGAGAACTATCTGAATCACCTCGGCTCCGAACTGGTGACGGATCTCAAGGGGAGCGATCGATTCTCCGCGACCACTGACTTCGATCGCCTCGGTGAGTGCGACGTCATTCTCATCGCGGTCCCCACCCCGCTGGGCAACCACCAGGAACCCGATCTTTCCTACATCCACCAGACGGCGGAGAAGATCGGCAAGACGCTGCGAGCGGGCCAGCTCGTGGTTCTCGAGTCAACGACCTACCCCCGTACGACCCGGGACGAACTCCTTCCGGTGATGCTCGAACGTGCGGCCGGCACCGCCGAGTCGCTGCAGGTCGGAGAGGAGATCTTCGTCGCCTTCAGCCCCGAGCGCGAGGACCCGGGGCGCAAGGACCACTCGACCAGCACGATTCCGAAGCTGGTCGGTGGGCTGGACCCCATCTCCACCGAACTTGCGGCCGCGGTGTATCGGAAGGGCATTTCCGACGTGGTAGAGGTCTCCACCGCCGAGGTCGCGGAGAGTGCGAAGCTGCTCGAGAACATCTTCCGCGCGGTGAACATCGCGCTCGTGAACGAGATGAAGATGGTCCTTTCGGAGATGGACATCGACATCTGGGAGGTCGTCCGAGCGGCGAGCACCAAGCCGTTCGGCTTCATGCCCTTCTTCCCCGGCCCCGGGCTCGGAGGCCACTGCA
>PKCT01000074.1 GCA_002862325.1 Phycisphaerae bacterium | reverse complement strand
TCGCCGATTTTTGGAAGTTGGCGACGCGCCGCCGATTGTTGGAAGTTGGCGACGCATCGCCGATTTTTGGAAGTTGGCAACTTCCGAAACTTTTTTCATGGCGCAGTATGGTCAAAAGTTACGCTCGGGTGCATTCGGAGCTGACGGCGCTGTCGGCGTCGATGGCGCTGTCGGCACTGACGGTGCCGACCGGCAGGGTCGCGCGAAGCGCATCGAGATCGTCGAGGTCCGACCGGAGCGTCCCGGTGACCACGGAACCGATGTGCATCACATGGCTGTAGCGCTCGACCTGCATCGTCTCCTGCAGATGGATCGAGCCCGAGTCGCACAAACGCCCAAGGTCGTTCCGTCCCAGATCGACCAGCATCACGTGTTCCGCCCGCTCCTTCTCGTCGGCCAAGAGCTCCGCTTCAAGCCGTCGATCCTCCTCGTCCGTGCGGCCCCGTCGCCGGGTGCCAGCGAGCGGCCGGTTCACCACCGTGCGATCGCGCACGCGACACAGGATCTCGGGACTCGCCGCCACCAGCATGCAACCCCGTGCCTGCAGATAGATCTGGTAGGGCGATGGATTCACGATCCGCAACGCCCGGTAGAGATCGAAGGGATCCGCTCGCGTCTCACGTTCGAAACGCTGGCTGAGCACGACCTGGAAGACGTCGCCGGCGGCGATGTACTCCTGGGCTCTGACGACCGCGGCCTCGAAGGTCGGCCGATCCATGGTCGAGGCCGCCGGCGGCGTCGGCGACTGGTCGAGATCCAGATCGACCGCCCCGGGCTCGAGCTGCACCGACTGGTCGAGCACGCGCTCGACCAGATCGTCCGCTCGGGACCGTGCGCGAGCGAGGGCTCCCGCCGCATCGTCGTTCGGAGAGATCACCTCCGTCGCGATCACGAAGACGACCTTGCTCACGTGATCGAAGACCAGCACCGAGCCGTAGAGGCCGAGATGGAGATCGGGCAGCCCTCGATCATCGGTCGGCGCCGCCTCGAAGCACAGCTTCTCGGGCTCGGCCCAGCGTGCGGTGTCGTACCCGGTGTATCCCACGAATCCCGCCCGGAACGTCTCCGGCATCGTCGCCTCGCCGTGGACCTCGACCGGCGCCCAGGCCTCGCGCAGTCTCCGCACGACCTCGAACGGATCCCGGCCATCGAGGTTCTCCTCGACGACCGATCGGTCGTCCTGGTGGCGATGGATCCGCAGCGTGTCCCCGTGGGCCACCACTTCGATCCGAGGCTGGACACCGACCATCGAGTAACGACCAACGCCGCCCCCCTGCTCCACCGATTCAAACAGGAAGCTCGGTGCGGTTCGATCGTCGGGGGCGACCAGCCTCCGATACGCCAACACCGGGGTGAGCTGATCGGCGAAGATCCGACGCACACACTGGACGGCGCGGGGACGTTCGGGGTTGGAGGCTTCTGTGGACTTGGTGGACACGTGTGTAATCCGAGGGAACACGGCATGTGCGAGTCTACCCGTGACCGATGCCGGGCTACACTGATCGCGTGGATTCCGCCCTGAAGACATCAACCGAATCGTCGACGGCCGCCGCCACGACACCGAGCGCGGTCCTCAGAGGCATCACGAAGAAGTACTTCAAGCCGGACGGGTCGGTCCTGGTCGAGGCGTTGCGAGGCATCGACCTCGAGATCCCGGCCGGCCAGTACTGCGCCATCATGGGATCCAGCGGCAGCGGAAAGAGCACGCTCATGAACATCCTGGGCTGTCTCGATCGCCCGACGGACGGCGTCTACGAGCTCGAGGGCCTCGATGTCGCCTCGCTCGACGACACCGCCCTGAGCCGGCAACGAGGACGACGAATCGGCTTCGTCTTCCAGGCCTTCAACCTTGTCAGCGAGCTCACGATCGTCGAGAACGTGGAGGTACCGCTCTTCTACCAGGGGCTCGGACGCGTCGAAAGACAGCAGCGAGCGATCGAACGGCTCGAACTGGTCGGTCTTCAGGATCGGCTCGGCCATCGCCCGGCCGAGCTCTCCGGGGGACAGCAGCAGCGCGTGGCGATCGCGCGGGCCCTCGTCACCAATCCGGCGATCGTGATGGCCGACGAACCCACGGGGAATCTGGACAGCACGACCGGGACGACCATTCTCGAACTCTTCGACGGCCTTCACGCGCAAGGCCTCACCATCATCATGGTGACGCACGACGATTCCGTCGCCGACCGGTGCCAACGAATCGTTCGCCTGCGGGATGGCCTCGTCGAACGCGACGAGCGAGGCGGACGTGGCGAGTGACCCGCCGCGCAGCCGGACGACCGTGCGCATCCTCGGGGTGGATCCAGGGCTGCGAATCACGGGCTACGGTCTGATCGAGGTCGACGGCCCCTCCACGCGGCTGATCGAGGGAGGCGTCATTCGAATCCGCGAAGACGCGCCGCTCGCCGATCGACTCGCCGGGCTGCACCGCGACATGAGTCAAGTCATCGATGATCTCGAACCGACGATGGTGGCCGTGGAATCCGTGTTCACCCATCCCGAACGAGCCGGCACGGGGGTCAGAATGGCCCATGCGCGAGGCGTGATCCTGCTCGCCGCGGCGCAACGTCGCCTACCGGTCCGCGAACATGCGCCGGCTCAGGTCAAGAAGTCGTTGACCGGCGACGGTTCGGCCGGGAAGGACCGCATGCAGGCCGCGGTCGCCTCGGTCTGTGGATTGGATCATCCTCCCGAACCGCCGGACGTGGCCGACGCGCTGGCGATCGCGCTCTGCAGCGCGAATCGACTTCACGATCCGTTAGACATCGCGGAGTAGTCGTCTTCATCGCCGTCGGCGAACGATTCGGGCCGTGCGAGCACCAGGGTGACCATCGTACCCGCGGGTGGAAGGACCCCTTGCTGG
>PKCT01000083.1 GCA_002862325.1 Phycisphaerae bacterium | reverse complement strand
CCGTCGGTGCGCGGCGGCGGCGCGGCGCGTCGCCGCCATCTTGGATGGAGCGCCTGCTGCCGCGCGCGCGCGCCAAGGAGAACATCACGTCTCCGGCCGCCATCCGGAACCGGTATTGACCGGTGGTCTCGAACCCCTTCATGTAGACCGAGATCGCGTCCTGGTCACCCTCCTCGGAATCCTGTCTTCGAAGGAGCTGCGCGTACTTGTTCACCGCTTCCGGACTGTCGGGCGACTCCTCGAACTCCTTGCGGGCCCGGTCCAGGGCTCGCTCGGCGCTGGCGCCGCCAGAGAGGGTGTCCTGATCCTCCAGGGCCTCCTGCTTCTCGGAGTCCTTGATCAGTCGGCGGAAGTCGCCCTGATCGCCCTCGCCCTTGTTGAAGCCGCCCTCAGAGATCGCCCGCTGGGCGCTCAACTCGTTCAGCTCCGAAATGAGTTCGCTGTCGGACGGGTCCAGCTGGATCGCCTTTTCGGCGGCGGCGAACGCCTCCTTCCAGGCGTCGATGCTCGAGAAGAGATCCTTGCCCTGGATCCACATCTGCTTCGTCTGCTTCTTCGCCCGGCTCATCATCGCGAAGACGCGGGGTGCGAGCCAGCCGCCGAACTCCTTCTCGTCCGCCTTCGCCACCGCGGTCATGAGCTTGAGGGCGATCGAGAGGTTGTTGATGTCCTTCGCCCAGGCGAACTCGTATGCCGCCATGCGATCGGTCGGCTGGGGGCCGTCGATCGCCTTGACCTCCTTGCTCGACGCGGACTTGCCACCGGTCGAGAGGTATCGCACTCCGGCTTCGTAGATCGCTTCATGGGCGACCATGTTCCCCGGGTCGAACTTGATGCCGCGGGCGTAGAGGTCGATCGCGTAGGAGAAGTTGCCGGTCTGGGCGACGGTCTTGGCGTGTTCGAAGAACTTCGCGGCCTTCTGCGGCTGCGGGGCCCACTCGGAGGACGCGTCGTCCCCGGTCGCATCCGCACCCTTCTTCTTTTTCTTACCGAACAGGGCCAAGGGTGGCTCCTTCGAGAGCGGCTCGTCCATGTGGTGGCGACCGGTCCATACCCGGCCACCGCCCCGAAACTCGCCAATGTATTCGGTCGGGAACGACGTCCCGATCCATGTCTCAGATCCGAAAAGGTACCTTGGCCGGGGTCTCGTGGTCAACGCACTCGGATGCCATCACCCCACTAGTATGCGGTGGTGAACCCCTCCCCGCTGACCATCGTGCGATATCCCGACCCCGTTCTGAGCCAACGTGCCGCACCGATCGAGGACATCGATCAGGAGGTCCGAGATCTCGCCTCCAACATGGTGCAATTGATGTACGAGGCGGACGGGGTCGGGCTGGCGGCACCACAGGTCGGCGTGTCCAAACGACTCTTCGTGGCGGATACCCGCCAATCCGAGAGCCCGGAGCCCATGGTCTTCATCAATCCGGAGATCACGACCGAGGGCGAACAGGATGTGGCGGAGGAGGGCTGCTTGAGCATTCCAGAAATCCGGCTCATGGTTCCCCGGCCGATTCGGGCCAAGATCAGGGCGCAGGATCTCGACGGCGAATGGTTCGAGATGGAGACCGACGAGTTCCCGGCCCGAGTCTGGCAGCACGAGTTCGATCACCTCGAGGGGCGTCTGATCGTCGATCGGATGACGCCGCGGGAGCGATTGGTGCATCGGAAAACGCTCAAGACGTTGCGCGAGGCGTACGAAATCGAACGGATGGATTGAGGAGGCGTCGATGCGTGTGGTCTTTCTCGGGTCTGGCGCGTTCGGCTTGCCGACCTTCGAACGCATACTGGAGACGTGCGAGGTTCCGCTCGTCGTCTCCCAGCCCGATCGCCCCGCCGGGAGGGGACGCCGGGAGACGCCGACGCCGATCGCGGAGAAGGCGCTCGAGCACGATGCCCAGCCCGAACTGCTTCGAACCGAATTGGTGAACGATCCGGCGACCATCGACCGCATCGATCGGGCGCGTCCGGATGCACTCGTCGTCATCGCGTTCGGCCAGAAGATCGGTCCGGGGATCCTCGATCGTCATTTCGCGGTCAATCTGCACGCGTCCCTGCTGCCGCGTTGGCGAGGGGCCGCCCCCATCAACCGAGCGATGATGGCCGGCGATCCGGTGACCGGTGTGAGCGTGATCTCGCTCGCCGATCGGATGGATGCGGGGGAGGTCCACACCACTCGAAGCCTCGAGATCGATCCCCTGGAGACCGCGGGGGAGCTTCACGATCGGCTCGCCCTGCTCGGCCCCGATGCGATCGAAGAGGTTCTCGCCCGTCTTGGTCGTGGCGAGGTCCGTTCCTCGGCCCAGGACGACTCAGCGGCGACGCACGCGGCCAAGCTTCATCGTCGTGATGCGACGGTCGATCTCTCCCTCGACGCCGCCGCGGTGCGTGCGCGAATCCACGGTCTCACGCCCTGGCCCGGCTGTGATCTCGCGGTGCGGCTGGAGGAGGGGGTGGCGAATCCGGACCGGCTTCGAATCCACCGGGTCGATTCCTCCGATCGCGTCGACGTGCCCATGGGAACGGTGCTCGAAGACGGGACCCTCGGCTGCGGCGACGGCGCGATTCGACTGCTCGAGGTCCAGGCGCCGGGGGGGCGGATGCTCGACTGGGCATCCTTCTCCCGAGGGCGAGGTCTTCCCACCGGGGCCCGACTCGAACGGCTCGTCCGGGACGACGGGGCGTGAAGGTGCCGAGGTCGTCGATGGCCACGCGACTGGAGGAGTTCGCGCAGACCCTCTGGGATCTGCTCCGCGTCTCCGATGGGGAGCGGGAGCGGGGCGTCGGGCCGAAGCCGGCGTCGTCGCGTGCGTCGTCGAAGGGTGCCCGGTCCACCCGCATGCAGGAGCGATACGACCGG
>PKCT01000273.1 GCA_002862325.1 Phycisphaerae bacterium | reverse complement strand
GATCGACCGCCGCATGGTCGCCGCTGAGCAGGATGTCGGGCACCTCCCGGTCGTTCCAGACGCGGGGGCGGGTGTAGTGCGGGCAGTCGAGCAGGGGACGGTCGTGCTCGTCGCGGGTGCTGAAGGAGTCCTCGGCCGCCGAGTCCTCGTGCCCGAGCACGCCGGGCAGGAGGCGGACGATCGAGTCGATCAGCACCATCGCCGGCAGCTCGCCGCCGGAGAGGACGTAGTCGCCGACCGAGATCTCGAGTGGATCGAGTTCCTCGATCACCCGTTCGTCGATCCCTTCGTAGTGGCCGGCGATCATGAGGAGTCGCGGGCTCGTCGCGAGATCCTCGACCCGGCGTTGGGTGAGTGGCTCGCCCTGTGGCGACAGCAGGACCCGACGCGCCGGAGCGTCGTGGGACGCTTCGACCGCGTGGACCGCGTCGTACAGGGGTTGACACATCATCACCATGCCGGGACCTCCACCGAAGGGGCGATCGTCCACCGTGCGATGTCGATCCGTCGTCCAGGTCCGCAGGTCGTGGAGGTGGTACTCCACCACGCCGTTGGTGGCGGCTCGGCCCGGCATGCTCGTCGCGAGAACCTCGCGGAACATGTCGGGGAAGAGCGTCAGGACGTCGAAGCGCATCTCAGTGGCGGACGGACGCCGAAACACCGTCCAGGCCGCGGATCACTCCGCGGCGGACTCCGCCGAGACCGGCGCGTCCTCGGCGACCAGGTCCTTGTGGTGCGGACCGGGCTTCGGATCGATGCCGTGCTTCTTGAGGATCGCGGCCACGGTCTCGCTCGGCTGCGCGCCGACGGAGAGCCAGTGGTGGATGCGACCGGCCTTGAGGTTGTATCGCTTGTCGTCGTCGGTGGTGATCGGGTCGTACCACCCGAGGTTCTCGATGACTCGACCGTCGCGCGGTGATCGCTTGTCCATCGCACCGATTCGGTAGAAGGGGCGTCGGATCCGACCCATGCGCTTCATACGCAGAACGACCATGCTGTGTCCTCGCTGGCGTGGTCCTCGACTCCCCCGCGTCACGCGACGCGGGTGGTTGGAGTTCGGGCGGCTCGTGGAAGTCCGTTTCGGACTCGTGCGAACCAACCTTCGGCCCACGGGGGCGAACGCGGAATGTTACCAGTTCCGCCCGTCCACGCCAACGCGTGGATGGATCGTCGGGCGGGTCGTTCGGGACCGGTTATCGCCCCCAGCCAGCCTCCCGACCGGTTCCGTGCGGTCGATCAGCCGCCCGCGAGGCGGAGGATCGTGCCCTGGACGACGGTGCCGCTCCAGAAGTCGGCGATCCCACGCAGGAACGCGAGCACGAAGCCGCCGATCGGCGACCACAGGATGAGGATGAAGACGCCGAGCCCGATGAACTGCATGTTCGGATGCAGAAGGGCCCGGGCGTAGCCCGAGGAGACCGAGGCGAGCACCCGCGAGCCGTCGAGGGGGGGGATCGGCAGCAGGTTCAGGGCGAGCAGGACGAGGTTGAGCCAACCACCGATCTGGAGGAAGGTGAAGGCCCGTTCACCGGCGGTCGCGCTCAGGGTCTCCAGGCCGACCAACGCCGCGACCACGCCGGCGAGCGTGAGCAGCACGATCGCGAGCACCAAGTTCACCGCCGGTCCGGCGAGGGCGACGATCGCGTCGCCCCAGCGGCGGTGTCGGAAGTTCGCGGGGTTGACCGGCATGAGTCCCCAGGCGAAGCCGATCAGGATGAAGGCGAGGATGCTGAAGCCGCCCATGTGCACCATCGGGTTGATCGTCATGTGTCCGGTGACCCGGGGCGTGTCGTCGCCCTCCCAGAGCGCGGCGTAGCCGTGGCCGAGTTCGTGCAGGCAGATCGAGACGATCACCCAGAAGATCCACGAGGCGAGGAGCACCGTCTGTCCCGTTTGCCAGTAGTCCGCGATCCACCAGCCGCTCATGCGAGAGGTTCCTTTCGCTTCTCGAGGAGGACGACGCCGTCGACCGCGAGGTCGGCGTCGACGCCCTTGACCATGTCCCACACCGCGAGGAGCGCGGTCGAGGTCGCGATGAGCGCCTCCATCTCGACGCCGGTCCGGGCGGTCGTGCGCACCGTCGCGACGCAGCGGAGCCGATCGGGGGCGGCGCGTTCGAAGTCGACATCGACCGAGTCGAGCGGGAGGGTGTGGCAGAGGGGGATCGCGTCGGCGCACTTCTTGGCCGCCTGGATGCCCGCGATCCGGGCGGGGCCGAACGCCTCGCCCTTGGGCAGTTCACCCGCCTCGAGCGTGTCGAGGGTCGCCGCCGCCGCGACCAGGAAGCCCTCGGCCCGGGCGGTGCGTCGCATCGGAGGCTTGCCCCCGACGTCGACCATCCGGGCGCGGCCCCTGGCATCAAGATGGGTGAGGTCGTTCATGCGATCGAGAGTATCGCGGATCGAAGGGTCGCATGCGGGTGGAGGACCGACTCGCCCCTCGGGATCCGTCATCGCCGGCTCGGGGTCGATGTCCCACCCACGGGACGCGACCCCTCGCTCATGCTTGAGCCTCGTCGGATTCGACCTTGATCGATGCCAGCACTTCGTCGGTCGATTCTCCATCGAGACCGGTTCGCACCGCGATCGGATAGATCACCAGGGCCCACACCGCTGCCAGAACCTGTCCCCAGGGGGCGGGCAGGTAGCCGGCGCCTCCCTTGATCCCTCCGACATAGGTGAGTACTGCGATGCCGAGGATCCAAATCACGATCCAGATCGCATTTCGGGGCTGCAGTGACCGCTCCGGACGATCCACGTACGGCCTGGGACGAAACAGGGCGAAGAGGACCAGTCCGATCAGAAGGGTCACGATGGTGGTGCGAAGGACCGCCCAGCCGCACCAGTATGAAACCATGGTGCAACCGACGAAGGCCGCGATGGCGACCGG
>PKCT01000274.1 GCA_002862325.1 Phycisphaerae bacterium | reverse complement strand
GTGAGAGCGGGGTGACGTCGAGGAGCAGCACGTCCTTCACGTCGCCCTGCAGAACACCACCCTGAATGGCAGCGCCGACCGCGACCACCTCGTCGGGATTGATCGATCGATCGAGTTCGTCGGTCTCAAAGATCGACTGTGCGATCTCCTGGACCTTGGGGATGCGGGTGGAGCCTCCTACCATCACCACTTCGGCGATGTCCGACGCCTTGATCTTGGCATCCGCGAGCGCCGTCTCGCACGGCTTTCGAAGTCGGTCGAACAGATCGCTGCAGATCGACTCGAAGGTCGCTCGGGTGACGGTCACCTGAAGGTGCTTCGGACCGTTCTGGTCCGCCGTGATGAAGGGCAGGTTGACCTGCGTCTCCATCTGCTGGGAAAGCTCGATCTTGGCCTTTTCCGCCGCCTCCTTGAGACGTTGCAGCGCCATCGAGTCCCCTCGGATGTCGATTCCTTCCGCCTTGCGGAACTCGTCTGCGACGTAGTCGATGATCCGCTGGTCGAAGTCGTCGCCTCCGAGGTGTCCGTCACCATTGCTGCTGAGGACCTCGAAGACGCCGTCGCCCACATCGAGGATCGAGACGTCGAAGGTGCCGCCACCGAGGTCGAACACCGCGATTCGGGCGTTCTTCTTCTTCTCGAGACCGTAGGCGAGGGCCGCCGCGGTCGGCTCGTTGATGATTCGTTCGACCTTGAGGCCGGCGATCTCACCGGCGTCCTTGGTGGCCTGTCGCTGTGCGTCGTTGAAGTACGCCGGGACCGTGATGACGGCGCGATCCACGGGTTCGCCGAGGTAGTCCTCCGCGGTCTTCTTCAGGTCGCGGAGGATCATGGCGGAGACCTCCGGTGGACTGAATTCCTTGTCCCTGATCTTGACCTTCACCAGGTCTTCGCCGCCACCGATGACCTCGTAGGGCACCATCGTCTCTTCCTGCTGGACCTCGTTGTGTCGACGTCCCATGAAGCGCTTGATGGAGAAGACGGTGTTCTGTGGATTGGTCACCTGCTGGTGACGGGCTGCTTGTCCGACCAGGCGGTCGGCCTTGTCGGTGAATCCGACGACGGACGGCGTCGTTCGGTTGCCGGTCGAGTTGATGATGACGGTCGGGCGTTCGCCCTCCATGACGGCCACCACCGAGTTGGTGGTGCCCAGGTCGATGCCGATGATTTTGCTTTTCGATTCGCTCATGATTCATGTACCTTTCCACCCACGGTTCCTTTGAACGCCTCTCCGAACGCTTGTGAGCTTCAGCCCGCCTTCGGATGGCGAGTGGGACAGCATGGGTCACGGACGCATTCGCGTCGCACATGGAGGGATGCAACCCGAGTGCCAGAATCACCCCCCGATTTTGACGCTTCCCCGGCCAATGCCGAGGCTCCGGCTGCCGATTTGGCACCGTATCCGGGGGGACTCTGGCGGACCGGCTCCCTGCTCGGAAGGTTGCGGCACGGTCTCGCCTGGACCGCGTGCGGTCTCGCCATCTGCACAGCCGTCTTCTGGGCGTTCGCTCCGGCGATCGCAGTCGGCGCGCCCACGATCCAGATGGTGGCCTGGGTGCCGGAGTGGATCATCGTGATTCTGATCGGCGGCCTTGGCTTCATCGGCCTCGCATGCTGGTCGACCAAGCGCTCAAGGCTCACTTCACTGTTCCTGATCCTGGTCCTGCTGATTGGCCCCGTCGTCGGGATGTCGCTACGCGAGTTCCGATGGTTCGCCTCCGTCCGGCCGGGCCTGATTCGACTGGTGTTCCTCAACGCCCAGGACCCGACGATGTCCGAGTCACGGGAACTCTGGGATGTCGTCGGCCCTCTCGAGCCTGACATTCTGGTGATTTCGAACCCGGGTTTCATCGCGCCCCAGTGGCGCAGTATGGAGGAGCAGCAGCGGGACTTTTCGGCGATCAAATGGCTCTCACCGTTTCTGGTGGCGGTTCGAGAAGGCAATGTCGCCTTGAGGACCATGTCGCGTCGGGATCAGGTTCGAGCGGTCGCGGCCGAGTTCGACGGAGGGAAGGGAGCCGCGGATGGGTTCCGACTTCAACGCCTCGCCGCCATTGATCTCCCCTCGGACTGGTCGCTGAATCGTGATGTTCTCATGGGGCGTCTGGTTTCGGCGATAGAGGCCTACGAGGCGTCGACCTCCGGGGATTTCGATCTCATCGTCGGTGACTTCAACAGCACGCCCCGGTCGCCCTCCCGCGCTCGTCTGTCGCCGAGATTTCGGGACGGTTTCGAAATGGCCGGTGCGGGTTGGGGGGGGACCTGGCCTCGTAGCCGGCCGGCGATCAGGATCGACGCGGTCTATGCGAATCGATTCAGCGACATCTCGGTCGAGTCCGTTTGGACGTTCGATCCTGGCCAGGGCGGACATCGTGGACTTATCGTGGACTTGGGACCGTCTCAGCCGTCGATGTCGAAGTGATCCCACGCGTTCGTGATCCAACCGTTGCCGTTGAGGTTGCCGTTCTCGAGGATCGTCCCTTCGAGAGGCATGGCTTCAAGCACTCTTGGATCGGGGGCACTCCACCCGACAGAACCGTCGGAATAGAGGAGGTTGGCTCCATTGCCGTGTGAGAAGTCCTCTCGACTTCGAAGGCTGTCCGAGCTCAGGACGAACCGGGGATGGAACATCATTCGACGTATTCGGTCGTTTTTGGAGTTCGAGCCGTTGTCGCGCACCGATTCGAATGTGAGGTGGCCGGTGTAGTGGTAGTTGCAGTAGGCCGCTTCGGGGGAGTCCCCGGCTCCCGAATAGACATCGGAATTCGCTTCACAGGTGTGTCGGTGGCTGTTGGCGGGACAGTGCAGGCACTTCGGCGAATCGATGTACCTCCATCTCCAAAGCAGTCCGATCCCGTCGAAGCCAGCCTTTTGGTTCCGATCGCTCCCGTG
>PKCT01000202.1 GCA_002862325.1 Phycisphaerae bacterium | reverse complement strand
ACATCGACTTCACCAAGCGGGTGATGGCCTACTACGAGAGACACGGGCACTTCATCAATCGATTCTCGGTGACCACCAAGAAGGACTTCGAACTCCTTCACGAGAACTTCAGCCCCGAGGAACTCCAGTACTGGGAACTGATCCCACAGTTCGAGAATCGAGCGGCGCCGAAGGCTACCGCCGGACGGGTGCGTTCCCTCGTTCTCGATCGCCTGGAAGCGAAGCGAAAGATCGCCTTCGCGTACGACCTCGACAAGCCGGGGTCGATCTCCTGCGTCTCCGGATTCCTCTTCAACCTTCCGGAGCGACGCGTCCGCCTGATCACGCCGATCCCGGCGAGCGATCGCTGGCCTCTGGGGTACTGCGTCTACGCCGACGAGACCTGGGACCAGATCGACGAACTCCCGAAGATCCTGGAGAACATGATCGCGACCAAGATGAAGACCAGCGTCGATCCCGGGGACCGGCTCACCGCCGTCCACCAGGCGAGCTTTTCCTCGGAGGACGAGAACACGCTCGCGATCCAAGGGGTCGACACCGTCGTGCGGGTCAACGCGATGCCGGGGGCGGATGTGATCGCCGAGATGCTGAACCGGGGGACGACCGCGATGGAGATCGCGCAAGCGCTCGAATCGCACAATCCGATCTGGCAGACCTTCCATCAGATCAATCGAATCTTCCATCTCGGCGCGATCCAGGACGAACCCGAGGTGAGTGAATGGGAACCGGAGACGGCGACGCTCACCATCGGCGCGAGCGCGTGAACGAAACGGGCGGAGAAGCGAAGGTCCTTCGTGGGCTCGAACTCCAGCAAGTCCTCCATCTCGTCGCGCCCTCCCACCGCCCCCTCCTCATCGGCGGGACGCCGGGGCTGGAGGCGGTCGCGTGGATGCCGACGGACGAAGACCCCAGAGCGGTCGCGGTCCGAATCGAGAACGAGCGTGGCATCGAAGTGTTCTCGATCAACGCCGATTCGACCGGCGCTGCACGGGGTGACGGGACGCATCTCCTTCGTTGGCTCAAGAACGACGCCATCGATCGACACCGGATGTTGGAAGTCGAGCTGGTCGACGATCCGTCGCTCCCCATCAGACCGCTCGACCTGTTTCGAGAAGCGGGGATGCCCTCGCCCACCGCGATCCGCCTGATGGTCACGTTCGGCGAGAAGATGTACCGAGCGACCCTCAGCGAGGAAGCCGCCACCAACCGAGATCATCCGATCGGATCCTGGCGTTCCCTCCCCCCGGATTTTCGCATCGTCGGCTGGTGTGAGTGCTCCGAGCCTCAACGCGAGGACCTTCGGGCCCGGCGCGAGGATCTCCAGGTCTACCGGGAGGTGGATCCGTTCGATCGTGAATTCGCCTGTGAAGAGAGGACGAGTCTCGCCATCCTTCGTGGCGATCAGATCGTCGGCTGGCTGATCAGCCACATCAAGAACGACGGCGTACTCCGCCAGACGGTGAGCTACATCGATCCGCGGCTTCAACGGTTCGGACTCATCTATCCCGCCTACGTCGAGCTGATTCGCCGAATCACGACCGAGATTGGATTCGACATGAAGATGCGATTCACGGTGGATCTCGAACATGCACGAGGCCTGGCCGCCGTGGTCAAGCGGCGTTGGGCGCCCTTCGCCGATGCCGTAAACACCTGCTGGCGATCGGCCTGCAGGCCCTGAGACCCGGTCCAGGGCCCCAGACACGTCCTTGGGAGCCGACCAAAGGTCCCACCATGAAGCGAATCGGCTGCTGACAGAGTGTTTGAATCGACGCCCCACGCGCCGGCAGAAATCGGTAGACTCTCAACACGGCATACCGAGCCAGATACCCGAACTTCACAAACCCCTGCGAGATAGATATGAGCACTCCCTCCGATACCAACATGAAGCTGGCGGCCCTCGTCGCCAAGACGATGCACGATCCGGCCCTTCGAACCGAGCTGATCGACAACACCACCGCCACGCTCGATGCCAACGGCGTCACCGTGCCCTCGGGCGTGAACGTGAAGGTCGCGCAGGACGGACCGAACCATCTCAACATCGTGGTGCCGACCGAGAAGCTTCCGGCGGACGTACAGGTCGCCTCGATCAACGCGGACTCGACCTTGAGCGAGATCTATCGCTGGGTGATCACCCAGGTGCAGACCGACGGTCCGCAGAAGCAGGTCGTGATGTCCTCACCGGCCGATGCCGTCCGTGCCGCGGGCGCCAACGTCCCGAGCGATCTGACGGCGTCGATCCTCGTCGACACCGACACCCTGAAGCACATCGTCCTCCCCTTCAACGTCACCGGTGGAGGGGACGTCCCGGTCAGCGACAGTGCCGTTGCCGCGATCGCGGGTGGCAAGGGCGGAAGCTCGAGCTCGGTCGCGACCAGCACCTACGAGGTGCAGACCACGGCGACCACCACGACCGTTGGCGCCGAAGCCGAAGTCGAAGTCGTAGGCGCCGCGGACGTCGCGGCAGTGGCCGTCGCCGTCGCGATCTTCGTCTGATCTCGAGAGAGATTCCCCGCATGCCGCACGAGCGATCGTGCGGCATGTTCTTTTGCCTGCATGGATCCGGAATACCAGCTCGATGATCGAAGTATCGGCCTACGACCGTCGACGTCCGATCCAGACCGATCCGATGGTCACGAACCGCCCGTCCCGGCGGCCGTCCCTGGAATCAGCGGCGACTCCTCCGATGCCCGCAAGTCCGCCGCCTCGCGCTCCAAAGATTGATCGGAGGTGACCTCGAAGGCTCCCAATTCGACGTTGTTCCGCCCCAGGAACGTTCCCGTGGCCGCCGCGAGCTTGACGAGCTGCAACTGATAGTCCACGGTCGCCGCGAGATACGAACGCTTCGCCTGGCCGAGATCCTGAAGAGCCAGCGCGACGGCGAGCCCCGTCTGAAGGCCCTGCTTGAAGAGTTCGCGGGCG
>PKCT01000223.1 GCA_002862325.1 Phycisphaerae bacterium | reverse complement strand
CCGGCGCGTCTTCGTCGCCGACCGTGCCGGACCGCTCACCTTCGGCGGCGGCGGAAGCCAGTTTCAGGTTGACGAGCTTGATGTCGGTGACGCGTCCCTGCACCAGGCCGCCGACGCGGACTTCCGATCCCTTGCTCAGGCCGCTCACACCGTCCTGAAGGTTGAACTGCACGAGGTACTCGTTGTAGTTACCAAACAGGTACTTCAACGCGCTGCTGTTGAGCACCAGGATGGTGAGAAAACCGAGGACCAGCGCGGCGATCGTGAACAGACCCGCCTTGAGATTGTTTGTCGTTGATTCGCTGGAGGTCGACATGCTGGCAGTATCGCCCCGGATCGCGAGAATTGCCAGCTCGCTGCCGAATCAGGCCGAGACCATCGCCTCGTTGGTCGGATATCGCTCGACCGCCTTGAGAAGCTGGTCGATCTGGGTCGGCGGAGGCATCGAGATCAGTCGACGGCGGAGTGCCGTGACCGTCTTGAGCTCCCGTTCGGTCATCAGCAGGTGTTCCTTGCGCGTTCCGCTCGCCGCGAGGTTGATGGCGGGGAAGAGTCGCTTCTCGGCGATGGAACGATCGAGGATGAGCTCCATGTTGCCGGTGCCCTTGAACTCCTCGAAGATGACCTGGTCGGCACGACTGCCGGTATCCACCAGGCACGATGCGATGATCGTCAGCGAGCCGCCCTCCTCGGCCCTTCGAGCAGAGCCGAAGAGCTGCTTGGGGATCTCGAGAGCACGGGAATCCAGGCCGCCCGACATCGTCCTTCCGCTCTGACGGAACGACTTGGAGTTGTTGAAGGCGCGTCCCAGCCGGGTGAGCGAGTCGAGCAGGACGACCACGTCGCGACCGGCCTCGAGCTTACGCTTCGCACGTTCGATGGCGAGCATCCCGAGTCGACAGTGGGTGTCGACGTCCATGTCGTTGCTCGAGGCGAGAACCTCGGCGGGCACGTTCCGGCGGAAGTCGGTGACCTCCTCCGGTCGTTCGTCGATCAAGAGCGCGACCACGTCCACGTCGGGGTGGTTGTGCTTGATGCCCGCGGCGATCTGCTGCAGGAGGATGGTCTTGCCCGCCTTGGGGGGCGCGACGATGAGGCCGCGGGTCCCGTAGCCGATCGGGCAGAACAGGTCGATCAGTCGACACGCGGGGGGGCAGTCCCGGTGCTCGATACTCATGCGAGGTTCCGGGTCGACCGGCGTCAGCTCGTCGAACCCCTTTCGGGCCGCGTAGTTCTCCGGTGCGAGCCCCTCCACCTGGAGGATCTTGTCGACCACGGGACGGGGTTTTCTGCCTCCGGAGCGTCGTCGACGTCGGGGCTTCTTCGCGATCACCTCGACCTCGAGCTGTTGCGAGGGACGGAGATCGAGATCTTCGATGAGTTCACTGGGCACGAAGGGATCCTCGGTGGCCTCAATGAGGCCATCACCGAGCTGACGCAGTCGGGGCTCAGATCCCTTGGGAAAATCCAGGATGCCGGTAATGGTGCTCATGAACTGATCTGAAGCGTCTCGTCGCGACGACGAGCGGGGATATCAGTATCCGGGGTGCATGCTCGGGGATCACGCGGACAACCGGCCGGTCTGGCACAGGGCGTCGTGATTCGAACTGGAACGGGAACGCGGTCCGGGTCGGACTCAACGTCTGGGGCAAGTAGACCAACCCGGAGTCGGCGTGTCAACCGGTCGCCATCGCCACGGCGATCTCGCCGGCGAGCGAGGCGTTCGAGATCAGCAGGGCGATGTTCGCCCCCAGTGGGTCGAGATCCTCGGCACCGATCATCGACGCGAGAAGAAACGGCGTGACGTCGGCGCCGTCGATGCCGAGCGAGGCGGCTTCGCCAAGACCCGTGTCGACCAGGGCGTCGAGCCGGGACGGGTCGAGGGCGGCGTCCGCAGGACAGGGATTCACCAGGAGGAGCCCGGTGGTCTGCGAGAAGTCCTCCCAGTGCGAGCGGCAGAGCGAGGCCAGATCCCGTGCAGCGTCGAGCCGGTGGGGCGCTCGCAGGTTCTCGTCGACGCCGGCGGTGAAGATCGGCATCCGGTCGGTCCCGACCCCGACCACCGGAACGCCGAGGGTGTCGAGCGTCTCGAGCGTCGCGGTCACGTCGAGAATCACCTTCGCGCCCGAGGAGACGACGGCGACGGGTTCGGTCGCGAGCGCGCGGAGGTCGGCCGAGATGTCGGGCCGCTGCTGCCATCCACGGTGGACGCCGCCAATGCCGCCGGTTGCGAATACGCGCACCGGATGCGGCGTCGCGAGTCGGCACGCTCGCATGCTCGCTGCGACGGTCGTTCCCGCATTGAGACCCGCCAGGGCGCACGACGCCAGATCGCGAGTACTCGCCTTCACCGCATCCTCGTCGTGGGCGAGCCGTTCGAGTTCGTCGTCACTCAGTCCGATCACCAGCACCCCGTCGATCACGCCGATGACGGCCGGTCGGGCACCGGCGTGGCGGACCGCGGCGGAGATCGCACGGACCGCTTCGAGGTGGAGGGGTTGGCGCTCGTCCCAGCGATGATCGCCCAGACAGGACTGGACCCGTTCGCCCGAAAGGAGGGATGCTGGAGGTGCTTCCACCGACTTCGGCAGGCCATGGGTGAGGACCGCGGTCTCCAGCGCGACGACGGGGCGTCCTGCATCGAGGTCTTCGGCCACGGTGTCGTTCGTTCGAACCGCCGGGCCGTCGCTCATCGTCGACGGGTCCGGACCTTGCCCTGCATTCGTCGGGCCGGCATGCCCTTGGGCACGAGACCGCCCGGGAACGCCGCGGTGTCGGTCGCCTCGACGACCGGGGCGTCGGTTCGGCTCTGCTTCGTCTCGCGATCCTTCGCCCGCTTGTTGGCGAGTTCCTGTTCGGCCCGCACGTCGGCGGGTACGGGGCCGGGTTCGAAGTCGTCGTAGACGAGTTGGGGGATCTCGGTGTTGG
>PKCT01000013.1 GCA_002862325.1 Phycisphaerae bacterium | reverse complement strand
ACGCGGCTACTTCGAGACGCCACTCCACGAGTGCCACCGGATCTTCCGAGAGGCCTACCAACAGGTCAGCGGCATCGCTCGAACCGTGCGCGGGCCGTCGATGTCGGCGTTCCCCGGCAAGGTCCACGTCCTGGGCGTGCAGGAGATCGGCGGGCAGAAGGCGTTCGTCCTCGAGTATCTCCAGTGCCGCCACGGAGACCTCGTGCGACAGCCGTTCTTCGCCAAGTTTGATCCGAACGCGACCTGGTTCGACGAACTCCAACCGCTCACCGCCGACGACGAACGGTTCTTTCCGGGGTCATGGTCGGTTCTCGACGCGGACATCCCCGGCACCGTCCCGATCTCGATCGGCGGCTCCGACTGAAGGACGCCATCGCAGAGACTCAGTCTCGACGGCTCCGATCTCCGGAAGCGTCGTCGCCGTCGATGAACGCGCCGAGATCTCGATCCAGTTCGACCCGCGAGTCCGGGTGCACGTACATCATGTGTCCGGAGGGGTAGTACTTCCTGACGATTCGGTTCCGATCCTCGGGCTCGAGCTCGAGATGGTCGAAGACCCAGTCCGCCGCGAACGGCGGCGTCGCCATGTCGTACCACCCTCCAGCATGAAAGACGCGCAGGTCGGGATTCCTGACCATCGCGCTCCTCAGATCGGGTGCGACGTCGACGTACCGATTCTCCCATTGCGAGTAGTCCCAGGGATGGACCCGACCGGTGAGGATCTCGTACGGAAGGTCGCTTTCGAATTCGAGCTCCCTTCGAACGTAGTCGTTCAGCGTCGCGGTGTAGGGCCCGCGGATCGCCTCCATGCTCGGGTCGTACTCGGGTCGCTGCCCGGCCGGGCGCGCGTCCCGCCCCTTGAAGCGCGAGTCGAGCCTGCCGACGGTCTCGCGGCGATCGCGGAGAAGTTCCTTCTGGACCGGACCACCCCACAAGCGCAGATCCCACTGATCGAGGAAGGTCGAATCGAGTCCGGTCAGTTCCGAAAGCCCCTGGATCACCTCCGCCCTGGTCTGCGGCGAGACGGCGTTCCCCGCCATCAGCGCGGGCAGGTACCGATCGACCGCGAAAGCCTCCGCGGCGTCGACGACCGACTGCAGGGTCGGAAATCTCGTCCGGTCGACCTTGCCGTGGTACCAACCGGTCGCCGCGTAGGTCGGCAGGTACAGGACGTCGGGAAGCATGTTGTTCCGATTGAATCGGATGGTTCCGAAGTCGAGCACGCTCGAGACGAGGATCACGCCGTCGAGGAACATCCCGTGACGTCGCTGGAGCTCGTCGGAGAGCCAGGCCGCCCGGGTCGTTCCATAGCTCTCACCGGCGATGAACTTGGGAGATCCCCATCGTTCGTTCCGCGTCGTCCAGAGTCGGATGAACTCCGCGACCGCCTCGCCATCGCGCTCCAGACCATGGAAGTCGTGATGGTCGACGCCCTCCGCGGCACGGCTGAAGCCGGTGGTGACGGGATCGATGAAGACGAGATCGCTCCGGTCGAGCAGCGTCGCCTCGTTGTCGACGAGACCCCAGGGAGGCGGAAGGAGATCGCCGGCATCCCCCATCTCGACGCGCCTCGGCCCCCAAGCTCCCAGATGCAGCCAGACCGAACTCGATCCCGGCCCACCGTTGAAGCAGAAGGTCACCGGCCTCGTCGCGGGATCCAGGCGTTGAACCTTCGCCTCCTCGTCGTTCGCGAGACGTTCGTAGCTCACGAAGAAGATGCGAGCCATGACATCGCCGTTGGACTCGTCGAACAGCGGCAGCGTGCCGGCGGTCGCTCGATATCGAATCGTCTGGTCACCCTTCACGATCTCGTGGATGGTGATCGAGTCCTCTGCGGGAAGAAGCATCGGCGTCGAGGAGGCCTCGCCACGGTCCGCATCCCGTGAGACGTTCGGCGGCCCGTACGTGGCGACGGCGACCATGAGAACCCCGAGTATCGCAGAGTTGATCATCACTCGATGCTAGCACCGAGCGTTCGGCCTGCCGACTTCGACGTCTCATAACCCCTGCGCGGCAATGCCGAGAAACCTGCAACCGAGGACCGGCCGTACTCGAAATCAATCAGCCGTTTGATACGATTGTTTGACCCGATTCAACCGCCCATGCCCACTCGCGACGCCATCCTGGAATCCGCCACCCGACTCTTCGCGGCCCATGGGCTCGACGGCGTGTCGGTCCGCGACATCTGCACCGACGCAGGCGTCAACGTGGCGGCCATCAACTACCACTTCAAGGGCAAGGATCGTCTCTACCAGGAGGTCTTCGAGCGGGCCTATCGAGCCGCCCACCTCGAGGAGATCCCGCAGCTCGGGAATCACGACTCGGACGCGACCGAGGCCCTGACGGAGTGGATCTCGTGGTACCTGAGACGAACGATCTCCGCCGGCGACGACACCGCGAGCCAGCTTCTCCTCCGCGAGGCCGCGAATCCGACCACCGCGCTCCAGGGCGTGGTGCACGCCACGCTTCACCCGGTCTACCGATCCCTCGAATCGATCGTGGCCGCGCTTCTACCCCCGTCCCACGACGCTCGGACCCGCAAGATCCATTGTCTCTCGATCATCGGACAGTGCCTCGTGCACCGGGTCTGCCGCGCGATGATCGATCGCCTTCCGGTCGAGCCCACGCTCGGCATCCAGGACCGGGAGACGATCGCGACCATCGTCACTCGCAATGCGCTCGCCGGACTCGCCCAGGAGTCCGGGAGGGATCGCCCATGAAGACACACCACACAGCCGTCGCGCTCGCCGTCACCACCGGACTGGTCTGCGCCTGTTCGCCGCACCGGTTGCGGGAGAAGGACGTTCCCGACACGCAGATACCGGAGTCCTTTTCCGGCCGGCTCGCCGATCCGATGCCGTCGCCCGCGGAATGGTGGACCTCCTTCGAGGACGACGACCTGGCCCAGACAATCGATCTGGCGTTCGACGGAAACCTGGG
>PKCT01000179.1 GCA_002862325.1 Phycisphaerae bacterium | reverse complement strand
TGCGATCTGAACTGGGTGGCGATCGTCGGGTAGGCGAATGGACGCTGCGGCGCGGGCACCTGTCCCTCGATCTGCCCGAGCACCTCCTCGACTCGGGCCTGCTGGGCCTCCGTGAGGTCGTCCCACGCCACCGCTCGTTCCGCGACCGGCGCCGGTTCGGTGTCCGGGTCCCACGCCTCGGCGCCGTCAAGGTCGAGTCCACCCAGATCCCGCAGCTGGATGGTGGACGCCTGGAATTCACCGGTGAGCGGCTCCGCTCGGCCGCCGAGATGCTCGGCCAGGAACGCCTCCGTGACCGCGTTGAAGGCGTTGTTGTTCTCCGGCTTGGCGAAACCGTGCCCCTCGTCGGGGAAGACGACGTAGGTGACCGGGATGTCCTGCTGATTCATGGCCGCCACGATCTGGTCGCTCTCGGAGATCTTCACCCGGGGATCGTTCGCCCCCTGTCCGATGAGAAGGGGGCGAGAGATGCGATCGACGTGCATCAGCGGCGAGATCGAATCGAGATACTCGGGATCGTCCATCGATCCGACCCGCTGCTCGAACATGACCTTCATCGGCGCCCAGTAGGGCGGGATGGTGGAGAGCAGGGTCGAGATGTGCGAGGGGCCGACGATGTCGACGCCGCATGCCCAGAGTTCGGGATCGCGGGTCATGCCCGCGAGCGTGGCGTAGCCGCCGTAGGACCCGCCCATGATCGCGAGTCGCTCGGGATCCGCCCACCCCTGGTCGACCGCCCACTGGGCGACGTCGTTCACGTCGTCCTGCATCTTGGCGTACCACTCGCGGTTGCCGGCGTTGAGGAAGTCCTTACCGAATCCGGTCGATCCGCGAAAGTTCACGTTCAGCACCGCGTAGCCACGATTCGTGAGCCACTGGTGATATGGGTTGTAGCCCCATGAATCCCGCGCCCAGGGACCACCATGAACCATGACGACCAGCGGCACCTTCTCACCGGCCTCGAGACCGGCGGGGAGCGAGTAGTAGCACGGCAGGCTCAGGCCGTCTCGAGCGGGAATCTCGACCGCCTTCATCTTGACGAGCGGCAGGCCTTCCAGCGCCGGCCGGTTCGTGAAGAGGTACCGCCCCTCCTTCCGATCCCGATCCCAGAGCCAGTACTGGACCGGACCATCGTCGACCAGATACGCGACGATCCAGGTGCGGTCGTCGCCTGAACGATCGATCACCTCGACCTCGCCGTCGACCAGATCGGCCAGGGCATCGAGATCCGGTTGGACCGCGGGATCCACCACCGTCCAGGTCTTTCGAAGTCGGTTGACCGCGATCGCCTCCGGCGTGAGCGTGATCGGGTTGATCATCGCATCGGCCACGTCGGCCTCGTCGCTCTCGAAGATGGTCTCACGGTCGAAGGTGCCGTCCTTCCGCGGCGTGATCGACACGAGACGAGCCTTGTCGCCCCCTCGTGCGTCGATCCCCCACATGCGGTCACCGGCCTTGTCGAAGCCGATCGTGGACGTGGTCATCGCGTCCTCGAGGCCGACCTCGTCGAGCTCCCGCCAGTCGGCGTCGACCGTGTCGCGATACTCGCTCAGCGTCCCACCGTCGGCCGTCATTCGCGATCGGACGCGGATATTCCACGCGTCATCGGGGACCATCCCGATGAAGTTGCCGGTGTTCTCGAAGAGCATGGTGGTCTCTCCGGTCCGCGTGTCCACCTGGACGATGTCCATCGCGCTCACGTCGCGAGCATTGGTCTGGACGAGGATCTGATCGGGGCGATCGCGATGCCCCGACATCAGCGAGGCCTTCACGTCGTCGCCCGGCGTCAGGTCGGTGGTCTTCCCGGTCGCGATATCGACCGCGTAGACATGCGTGTTCTCGTTGCCTCCCTTGTCCTGGACGTAGAGGATCTGGTCGTTGTTCCAAGACCACCCGTAGGAACGGATCGGACGATCCGTCGAATCGGTGATGGGTCTCGCGTCCCCACCGTCCCGCGGCATGACCCAGACGTTCAGGACCCCGTCGCGCGGCGCGAGGTAGGAGATCCACTGGCCGTCGGGCGAGATCTGGACGCCGGCCCGCTCGGGATTTCCGAACAGGGTGTCGCGAGGAATGAGCGGGATGTCGTTGGTGTTCGCGTGAGCCGTACCGATGTGCGTCATGGCCATGACCGTTGTTGTGATGAGTGCGATGGGGAGAAGAGAATTCATGAAGTATGGCATCCTGTGGGGTTGTCCGTGACCATCCCGTGGCTCGAGCGGCCGTCGCCGGTCATCTTCGTCGGGGCGATGCGGCCTGCAACTCGTGCCCCGTTCGGGGGCTCCGGTCGGCCGTGATTCACCGATCAGCCGACTCTGGGAGATCCGATTCACGGCTCGCTACTATACCTCGCGGCGAATCGAATCTCGTGGGGTCGGATCCCACCTTGCCGTGCGACCGCGTCATCGGGCCGCTCGGGAGGTCGTCCCGAGGACCAGCCAGCAATCGGCCAGCCACAGGACTCTCAACTCGTCCGCCGAAGAGGCCAACCCACCCCTCGACCACCACCTCCATGGATCGGTCACGACCCCTCCGGGACCGCCGCATCGCCACCAGCTCCTGGTACCGGGATGTTCCAACGCTCCACCACCGAGGGCGTGTGCGAGGCCGTCATGAACTCGAGCATCTCCGCCACGATCTCGGGATGGGCCTCGGCCACGTCGGTCGTCTCCTTGGGATCCACGTCGAGCCGGTAGAGCTCCACGGGGGCCGAGGGATCCACGTGCACCTTCCGTCGGATCGCCTTCCACGACCCCTTTCGAGCCGCCTGGCTTCCACCGGACGCGTGGTACTCCCAGTACAGGGACCGCTCGGCCGGGATGCCATCCTCCTGATCAAGGAGAACGGGGCGCAGATCGACGCCGTCCAGCTCGACCTCGGTCGACGCCGTCGCGAGACCGAGGATCGTCGGCATGAGGTCCCAGGCGACGACGACGCGGTCG
>PKCT01000110.1 GCA_002862325.1 Phycisphaerae bacterium | reverse complement strand
GGGAAGCCGCTCTCGTACAACAACCTGCTCGATGCGGCCGCCGCGCTCGAACTCGTCCAGGACCTCCACGATCTCGATGACGAGGCGGCGGCGGCTATCGTGAAACACACGAATCCATGCGGTGCCGGCCGAGGCAGTGACGCCTCCACCGCGTTCACCGCAGCCCACGCCGGCGATCCAATCGCCGCCTTCGGCGGAATTCTCGCGATCGATCGACACATCGACGAGACCACCGCCAAGACCATCGTCGAGCAGAGTCGGTTCCTGGAAGTGGTCATCGCGCCCGAATTCACGGCTGAAGGGGTCGAGCTCCTCAGCGCACGGTGGCCGAATTGTCGACTCCTTTCCGTTGGTCCGATCAACGATCAGGGCCAAGAGTCCGTGAGCCTTCGCTCGGTCCCCGGCGGACTCCTCGCCGAGGACCGGGACACGCATCCATTCTCCGCGAGCGATCTCCGACATCTCGCGGGCCCCGAACCCGATGATGCACTGTGCAAGGCGGCCGGCCTGGCATCGACCGTGGTGAAGCACCTCAAGTCGAACGCGGTCTGCATCGCCACCCCGGAAAGACTGCTTGGTGCGGGTGCCGGCCAGATGGACCGGGTCGCCGCGTGTCGAATCGCGGTCGAGAAGGCCTCGACGGGGATCGACGGGGCCGACGGACCGATCATCGCCGCGAGCGACGCGTTCTTCCCATTTTCCGATGGCCCGGAGATCTTGATCGACGCTGGTGTGACTTGCATCGTGCACCCCGGCGGTTCGAAGCGAGACGACGAGACGTTCGAACTCTGTGAGCGACGAGGCGTGACCTGCCTCCTGACGGGCGTCCGTCACTTTCGCCACTGACCTCCATCGGCGGATGAGAACCCGGGAATCCGCCACCGGCCCCCGCACGAAAAACCGGAAGTCATGGCCCGCTCCTACGAACCGGTCCATCCAGTGTGTGAATGCGGCGTCCCGGCTGCTACCATGCGTCGGTTCAAGTCCACTCGAGAGGATGCCCCGTGGCCCAAGCACCTACACCTGTTCACCCGGATCTCGCCCGAATCAAGGCGGCGTTTCCGGACGCACGTCTCCAAGCGACCGAATTCCGAGGCCTGACGACGGTGGTGGTGCCCCATCAGAGTGCGCACTCGGTTCTCAGATTTCTCCATGACGAACCCGAGTGCCGGTACGACTTCCTGACCGACGTGACCGCGGTCGACTACCTGGAGTATCCGGTCGAGACGGGCGGACGCTTCGGGCTTGTCTGGGTCCTTTCGAGCCTCTCGACCAATCGCCGCCTGGTGGTGAAGACGTGGCTTGATCCATCGGTGGATACCGAAGGCGTCGCGGAGGATCCGGCGCTCGAGGTCGAATCTTGCTGCGACATCTGGCCCGGCGCGGAGTGGATGGAACGAGAGGTCTTCGACATGTTCGGCATCCGGTTCCGGAACCATCCGGACCTTCGTCGGATCCTGCTTTGGAAGGACTTCCCCGCCCACCCACTGCGGAAGGACTACCCACTACGTGGACGAGGAGAGCGCGAGTACTACGCCGTGCTCGATCGCGACGCTCGCTGAAGCTTCCTCAAGGGAATCACCGCATGGCAAAGAAGAAGACGAAGTCGCCCGGCAAGAAGCGGGCGAAGAGCTCAAGCTCCACTCGGGTCGTCGTGCTCGGCGGTGGCATGGTGGGTTCGGTGATCGCGAGCGACCTGGCCGCGACCCGCGGCATGAAGGTCATGGTGGCGGATGCGTCGAAGAAGGCCCTCGCCCGCTGCGCAGCGAGATCTCCGCGCAGAATCGCAACCCGGATGGCGGACCTGTCTGACGAGTCGGCGCTCCGAAAGACCATCGCCGACGCCGATCTGGTGGTCGGCGCGCTTTCAAGCCGTCTGGGACTGAGAACCCTGGAGATCGTGCTCGACGAAGGACGCGACTACGTCGACATCTCGTTCATGCCGGAGGACAATCTGCACCTTCACGACCTCGCGAAGCGGCGTCGGGTGACCGCCGTGGTCGACATGGGCGTCGCGCCGGGCATGAGCAATCTCCTGTGTGGCTGGGCCGCGCGGAAATTGAAGCGATGTCGACGGTTGGAGATCCTCGTCGGCGGCCTTCCTCGGGATCGACACTGGCCGTGGGAGTACAAGGCGGGATTCGCGCCCAGCGACGTGCTCGAGGAATACACCCGTCCCGTCAGGGTCGTCGAGGGAGGCCGGATCGTCTGGAAGGAGGCGCTCACCGAGCCGACCCTGGTCGACTTCGACGGCGTGGGCACTCTGGAGACCTTCCTGACCGACGGGCTGCGATCCCTCGCCGACACCCTCGACGTGCCCGACATGGTGGAGAAGACCATGCGATACCCGGGACACATCGAACTCATGCGGGTGATGCGACATCTCGGCTTGTTCCAGGAGGACGAGGTCGAGCTCCCCAGCGGCGTCCGCGTCTCGCCGCTCGAACTGACCAGCCACCTGCTCTTCCCGCAATGGACGTTCGAGGACTTCGAACCGGACTGCACGGTGATGCGGATCACGGCCGAAGGGGACCTGGGCAAGGTGCCCACCAGACTCACCTGGGATCTGGTCGACCATCTCGACCCGAAGACCGGATTCACGAGCATGTCGCGGACCACGGGGTTCCCCGCCGCCGCGATCGCCCGGATGATCGCGGATGGATCGCTCCGAAAGCGGGGACTCTTCGCCCCCGAACAGATCGCGGGCGAGAAGGGACTTCTCGAGCGGATCATGAAGGAGCTGGCGACCCGAGGCGTCCACTACCGGGCCCAGGCCGAGTCGGTCGAGTAGCATCGCACGCGGCGCGGAGCGTCGCCCCGCATTCATCCCAACGCTGGAGGCTCGACGGGGACCGTCGAAGCCCCCCAGATCCCGGCCGACGCCCCGGGAGGCAGTCACGTGGAATCGATCGAACATCTCGAACTCAAGCGACTCGCCGTCGCCTGGCTGGTGAAG
>PKCT01000023.1 GCA_002862325.1 Phycisphaerae bacterium | reverse complement strand
GAACGAGAAATGTGTGGTTTTAGCGTCGGACTTCATTCAGAGACTGAGAATAAAATGTAGATGTTTAACAAACAAGTCTTTCAATATAAAACGAAACATCATTCTCTTAATCTTTTAGTATCCATGTGAGAAGGCAATGATAGTTGTTTATATTTCAAAATCGTTTGATGGCCAGGTCGGTTTATGTTCAAAGAAGTGAACAGCATCTTGGATGTTTATGCCGGGTCTGAGTTGAAATCGAAACTCTATTCTTCACGTCTTGATGCAAAACAATCGAACCAGTGCAGCCTTTTTCACAGCTCTGTTTCTCATCTTTCATCGGACTCCTCGTCTTCGTGAACTACTCGAACCTCGCGGCCGCCAGGCCGATCCCCGCGGCGGCGCCGATCCCGCTCGCCGCGAACACCGGCACCGAGATCGTCATCGGCGATCGATTGGCGACTCCCGACCCGTCGTTCTTGGCCGTCGAGGTCGCCGAAGCGCCTCGGCTGCCGGGCGTCGCGGCGGTTCTACGCGGGGGCGGTTTCGTCTTCGACGACTCGACGGACGCCACTCTCCGATCGCCGATGCCCAAACCAACGACCTTGCAGGGCAAAGGTTTCGACGGGTGGTGCGTCCCCGGACTGCTGGTCGTCAAGGCGGAGGACAGCGCCATCGTCTCCGTGGTCACGCGAAAGCCCGGCTCGTCGGGGATCGAGGGATTCTTCGTGGAGACCGAGGCCCGCATCAGCCGCACCGACGGTATCTCCCAAAGCGTCGTCATGGCGGGGCGAAAGTCCGAGCTGGCGGGCGCCTACGACGATCTCGTCGATTTCATCGACGACGCGGGAGGGCGGGGCCTGACCCTCGACCCGGTCGTCTTCGCGGCGTGGTGGTCCGAGTCCATCGCCGCACGATTGGCCTACGAGCAGGCCGCGGCGGAACGGAAGGTGGACGATCCACCGTCGGCGGTCTCCGACGAACCGGCGACGGCCGAGTCGGACGATTCACCGGCGCCGCCCTCGCCGGAAGACGCGGGCGAATGACCGGGACCGAATGATTCTCAGTTGCCTTCGACCGTGAGGTCCACGATCGCGCTCGCATCGCCGCTCGTCGTGCCGTAGTGCGATCCGCAGCCGGCGTCGGTGGTCGGGTCGTTCTCGCGGTGGAGCGCCTTCGCCCGGAACCTGGACCAGTCTTCGACGTCGAGGTCCGGGGCGGAGGGCCCGAAGTGGGGGCGGAGCACCCGATAGTCGTTGTCGCGCTGGGCGGGCACGAAGCCCGCGTCGCGGACGAGCCGGCAGATCATCGGTTCGTTCAGGCAGTGGGTGGTACCGGCGGAGGAGACGACGTTCTCCTCCATCATGACCGAACCCATGTCGTTTGCGCCGTAGCGCAGGCCGACCTGGCCGATGTGCGGCCCCATCGTCACCCAGCTCGAGCCGATCGACCAGATGTTGTCGAGATAGAGGCGGCTGAGCGCCTGGGTTCGCAGGTAGGTATTGGCGCCGGCGAGTCGCAGGCGTCGACCGAACTCGGGATGGTCCGCCTTCGTCCCGGTACCGTCGAGCTTCGCGACCACGTCGCCGGGGAAGGGCTGCGCCGGGTCGTCGCCCTCGACGTCGCCCCACGCCTTGAGGTTTCCGAGTGGCGTGTGGTCGGGCTGGAAGGGCCAGGAGATGAACGCGTGGTAGCGACCGCCACCCTCCGGTCCGAGGTCCCGGATCGCGTCGTCCTGCCAGCGGCGAACCATGTCCAGGTGGTGGATGCGGTCCCCGACGCCCTCGATGTGCCCGAACATCATCGTCGCCGAGGTGTTCAGCCCGAGTTCGTGCGCGACCCGCATGACCGTGAGCCACGCTTCCGCGGTGCACTTGCCGAGGCCGATCTTGCGACGGACCGCGTCGGCGAAGATCTCGCCGCCACCGCCCGGAACCGAGTCGAGTCCCGCGTCGACGAGGGGTTCCATCACCGACCGGATCTTGTCCTTGAGCGTCGCTCCGGGCGGATCGAAGAAGTTCACGAACTCGATGAACTCCGGCGGGCTGAACGCGTGGACGTGGACCTCGGGGAACGCCGTCTTGATGCGGCCGAGGAGCTCGAGATACCAGTCGAGCGGAAGCTCCGGATTCATCCCGCCCTGCATCAGGATCTGGGTGCCGCCGATCGCGACCAGTTCGCGCACCTTCTCGAGGAGGGCGTCGTACTCGAGCGTGTAGGCATCGGAGTCGTCGAGGTCGCGGCGGAACGCACAGAAGGTGCACTTCGCGGTGCACACGTTCGTGTAGTTGATGTTGCGATCGATGACGTAGGTGCGGATGCGGTCGCCGTGAAGCCCGCGGCACCGTCGGTCCGCCAGACGTCCGAGGTCGGTGAGGGGGAGGCGATGCCAGAGGGCGAGGGCCTGTTCGGCGGTGAGCCGAGCCTCGCCGTCCGCGACCGCGTCGAGAAAGCCGCGGTCCAGGGGATCGGCATCCGTCCTGGTCGGCGGCGGGGAAGAGGCTTCGGTTCGATGCGGTTCTGAGATCATGATGGGTCGTTCGTGCGGGCCTCGCCATGGTAGCCCATCAGCGATTCGCGGCCACGGTCGAACGGGATGCGATTCCGATCTCTAGACCCGTATCTTCGCCCAACCGCCGTGGAGGAAACGGGCCGAGAACAGGGCCGCACGGACGACGAGCTCGCCCATCAGCGCCATCCAGATGCCTGCAAGTCCGAGTCCGAAGTGGATCCCGAGGATCCAGCAGGCGGGCAGTCGGATCGCGTAGCTCGAGAATGTGGTGATGAGCAGGGTCCATCGGGTGTCGCCCACGCCGCGCAGTCCCTGACGAAGCACCATGGTGATCGCGAACGGAGCCTGGGCGACGCCACAGATGAAGAGCAGTCGAGGGACCTCGTCGAGATGGACCGGGTTGTCGCTGATGAGCTTCGTCAGCGGGACGCCGAAGAGCATGAATCCGACGCCCATCACCGACATGATGAGCACCCCGACGCCGGTGCATGCGAGGATCGCTCTGCGGGCCA
>PKCT01000198.1 GCA_002862325.1 Phycisphaerae bacterium | reverse complement strand
GCCGGGGGCCCCGCCGCGATGCGTGGGGCGGGCATGGGCCGGATCCCAGGCCGAAAGGTCGTCGACCTGGGCGACGTCGAGGTCCCGGACGACCCCGACGCCTGGGTGGTGACCCAGGCGACGTGCAAGACCATTCGCGAGCGAACCCGGGAGGCGGTCCTCGCCGGACGGATTCCCGTCACGATGGGCGGCGACCATGGACTCGCGGCGGGCTCGATGTCCGGCGTGGCCGCGGCGTGCCGTTCCCTCGGCAGCTCATCGCCGGGGCTTCTTTGGATCGACGCCCACGCCGATCTCAACACCATCGAAACGTCGCCGACCGGGAATCCGCACGGCATGTCCGCGGCGGCGCTCCTCGGTCACGAGATCGCCCCGTTCACCACGGTGATCGGCGTCGACGGCACCTTCCCCGCCGACCGCACGTGCTTCATCGGGTGCCGCGAACTCGACACCGGTGAACGCGCTCGAATCGACGCCCCGAACGGCCCGACCCTGATCGATGGCGACGCGCTGCTCGAACGCGATCTCGACGACCTCGCGCGGGAGGCGATCGCCATCGCGTCTCCGGACGGCGGGCCGTTCGCGATCTCCTTCGACATCGACGTGATCGATCCCGAGGAGGCGCCGGGCATCACCCTGCCGGCCCCCGGCGGCCCGTCGAGCGAGCGGGTGTTCGATCTCCTGGCGAGACTCGGCCGTCATCCGAACCTGGTCGCGATCGACGTGGTCGAGGTCGATCCGACCCGTGATCACCACGGCGCGACGAGTCGCTTCGCGGTCGACGCGGTCCGCCGCATGCTCGGTCGCCCCGGATAGGACGGGTAGAGAACGCAGATCGGCCGCGGACGGGGCCCGAAGATCGTCCGTTGGCTCACCTCCCGGCCTCAGACGGCCGAGGCGACGACGCTGCCTCGTTCGACCTCGGCGGCGGTGTCGACGCCACGGGCCTTCAGCCAGCGACCGATCGCCATCAAGGGGAACGAGTGTCGGTAGAGGTGGTACCGAAGGTAGAAGACCTTCGGGAAGCCGGTGCCGGTGAACTCCGTCTCGCACCAGCTGCCCGAGGGATCGCCGTCGGGGTTCTGCTCGGGATCGGCCGCGGCCATCTCGTCGAGCTGGGTGTGGCACAACCACGCGATCGCGCGGCGCACCGACGGGTGGTCGGGGCCGAGGATCTCCTGCAGGGTCATCGCGGCCCACGCGGTCTGGCTCGCGGTGCTGGGTCCGGTGCCCATCAGGCTCCGGTCCTCGTAGCTCATCGCGGTCTCGCCGAAGCTGCCATCGGGCTTCTGCACCGACTGCAGCCAGTCCGCGGCCCGTCGCACCCACGGCTCCGAGGGATCGACGCCGCAGCGGATCGGACCGATCACACTCTGCCAGGTGCCGTAGATGTAGTTGACGCCCCAGCGACCGAACCAGCAGCCCTCGGGCTCCTGCTCCGCCTTCACGTACTCGATCGCCTTCCGGACGGTGCGGTCGGCGTTGCTCAACCCCATCCAGGAGAGACACTCGAGAACGCGGCCGGTGATGTCCGGACAGCTGGGGTCCTGCATCGCGTTGTGGTCGGCGAACGGCACGTACTCGAGGATCGGACGATCCTTCGTGCGGTCGAACGCCGCCCAGCCGCCGTCGTCGTTCTGCATGACGCGGATCCATGCGAGCCCGCGAGCGGCGACCTCGCGGTCCTCCTCGCTGCCAGTGCGGTGGAGCGCCATCGCGACCATCGCGGTGTCGTCGATGTCCGGATACCAGGCGTTGTGGTACTCGAAGTACCAGCCGCTGAACTCGACGTCGCGATCGCGGCGATGGAGACTCCGGACCCAGTCGCCGCGGAAGAGGCACTGCTTGTCGCGCAGCCACTCCGCGGCCTGCTCGCACGGCGCGAACGCGTGGTCGAGTCCGCAGTCGGTCAGCGCATAGAGGGCGATCCCGGTGTCCCACACCGGGCTGAAGCACGGCTGCAGTCTGATCGGCCCCGGCGAACCGTCGGGGTTCTCGTCCTCGAGCATGAACGCGTCGACTTCGCGCTCCGCCCGTCGCACCAGCGGATGGTCGCGATCGTGACCGCTCGCCATCAGGACCACCTGCCAGTAGACCATCGGCGGGAAGATCGCCCCCACCCCGTCGGTCGCGGCGTCGCCGTCCTGACCGGCGCGGTTGCGGACCCAGTCGAAGGATCGATCGATCGCACGACGGCGCCAGGGCGTGCCGCCGATTCGATGGAGCAGCTTGAGTCCCCGATCGATCCCGGCGAAGAAGAGTCGCCAGCCCTTGGGGACCTCCTCCCGCATCACGAGCCGGTGACGATCGCCCTGATGCAGGAAGAGCTCGTCGATCCCCTGCGAGGGATCGAGCCGACGCGTCGGACGCAGGGTGGTGACGAGCGCGAGCGGCAGGATCATCGTCCGCGTCCACGCCGAGACCTTGTCGAGGTGGAAGTAGAACCAGCGCGGCAGCATCACGATCTCGGGCGGGATCGCCGGCACCGAGTTCCAGGAGACCTGCCCGAGACACGCGAGGAAGAAGTTCGTCCAGGTGTTGACCCGCTCGGCTCCGCCGAGCTCGTGGATCCGCGCTTTGGCGGCGACCATGTGCGGCGCGTCGGGGTCGTCGCCGTGCAGCTTCAGGATGAAGTAGCCCTTGACGGTCGCGGAGAGATCGATGCCCGATCCGGGGAACTGGCCCCAGCCGCCGTCGGCCCGCTGCTGCGATCGGAGCTTCTCGACGATGCGTTCGAGCGTCGAGGCGGGACGACCGTCGGCGAGCGGCTCGGCCTCCTGCGAGAGGATCCACTTCATGAGCAGGTATTCGCTCTGCAGGATCGAGTCGCCCTCGAGCTCGGCGCACCAGTGGCCGTCTTCGTGCTGGCGACCGACCAGACCATCCACCGCGCTGACCATCGACTCGATCGCGGTCGCGTCGAGATCCGAGGTGGTCTCAGGTTCGGGGTTGTCGATGCGCGTCACCAGTCTCACTCCTCTGGCCGCTCACGGGCGCCCGGACGGGCGGACGG
>PKCT01000085.1 GCA_002862325.1 Phycisphaerae bacterium | reverse complement strand
TCGACGAGGCGAACCAGGCGGCGAAGCGGCACCCGGCCGACTTCCTTCTCTGGAAGCCGGACGACCGGCACCTGATGCGTTGGCCGAGTCCCTGGGGCGAGGGGTATCCGGGCTGGCATCTCGAGTGCAGCGCGATGGCGCTCGGTCTGCTCGCCGCCCGGGAGGGCGACGAGCAGGGGGTCATCGACATCCACTCCGGTGGTGAGGACAACATCTTCCCGCACCACGAGTGCGAGATCGCACAGAGCTGCGCGGCGACCGGTTCCGAACGATTCGCTCGTCACTGGTTCCACACCCGTCATCTCGTCGTCGAAGGCGAGAAGATGTCGAAGTCCAAGGGGAACTTCTTCACGGTTCGGGACATTCTCGCCAAGGGGGCGACGCCGGCAGCGCTTCGTCTGGAGTTGATCCGAACCCACTACCGACAAAACGCGAATTTCACCCTGCAGGGACTCCGCGACTGCGGTCGCATGGTCGATCGATGGTGCCGTCTTCGCGACGATCTCGAATCGGGCCTGGTGGTCGCGGGAGATGGTCCCGGTCCTCTCGAGTTGGCGCTCCCCGCCTTCACGGACGCGATCTGCGACGACCTCAATCTCGCTCGTGCGATCGGTGTGCTGAACGAGGCGGTCAATGCGAGTCGTGCCGATGCGGTGGATCTCATCGATGACGCGGAACGAGCGTCCAGGGAGCTGGAAGCGCTCGAGCGAATGGACATGGTGCTGGGCGTGCTCGATCGAAACGAGGCCGCGGCCGCCGAAGCGGACGATGTCTCGGAGACGGTGGAAGCCAGGATCCAGGCCAGAGCGGAGGCCAAGGCTGTCAAGGACTGGTCCACGGCTGACGCGATCCGCGACGAGCTGGTCGCCATGGGCATCGCCATCAAGGACGGACCAGAGGGAACCACTTGGTCTCGGATCGTCGAATGAGCGTCGAGCGTCGAACGCCGGTGATCGGGCTGACCGGAGGGATCGGCGCCGGGAAGAGCGCCGTCGCGCGGATCCTCGCCGAGCTGGGCGGGGTGGTCAGCGACTCCGATCGGGATACGAGCGAGATCCTTCGGATGCCCGACGTGATCGAGACCATGCGCGGATGGTGGGGCGAGGGCGTGGTCGACGACGAGGGGGTGATCGACCGTGGGGAGATCGCACAGCGGGTGTTCACCGATTCGGCGGCCCGGCGTCGTCTCGAGGAACTGATCCATCCGCTCGTGCACGAACGACGGCATGCCCGTTTCGCCCAATCACCCGCCGACACCAGGATGTTCGTGATCGATGCACCACTCCTCTTCGAGGCCGCCCTTCAGGACGAATGCGACACGGTCTGGTTCGTCGACGCGCCGATTGACGTCCGGCGCGAGCGGGTCCGGGTTCACCGGGGCTGGAGCGAAGAGGAGTTGGATCGCCGTGAATCGAGTCAGTGGCCGATCGAGGAGAAACGTCGACGATCCGACGTGATCCTCGACAATGGGGGCCCGCTGGAAAAGCTCGAGGTTCGGGTTCGGGAAGCATTGGCCGCGATGGCCCGAGACGATTCATGAGGATGCCGGGGCGTGAACGCCCCGATCGATCCCTCGCATGGTTCTCGACGTCTCGATCGATTTCCCGCGCTCTCGGGATTTCGGTGGTTTACGGAGGGGTTCGACTTGACCGGAGCCCCGTTCATTGGCGATGATGCGGTTTGGCGACTCCTACGGTGGTCGCGACCCCCCGTCCATGTCACCGGGATTCCATCCGCCGCCGCGATGATCGCGGATGGCGAATCCGTACAGGATTCAGGTGACACCGATCCCTCTCAATCCAACCCGGATCGTTTTACACCATGGCCAGCAAGTCCCGTCGTCGTCGCCGGAAGTCCGGCGGTTCGCAGTCCCCCAACGGGGCCAGCGTCGCCACCGTCACCCTCGCTCCGGGCTCCGTCCCTACGGATGAGCAGCTCGAACAGGAGGCCGCAGAGCTCGAGAGCGAGCTGAAGGAACGGTACGACCTCGCCAAGAAGGACGGACTCGATCTTTCGAAGCTCCAGAAGATGGGCAACGACGAACTGTTGAAGCTCGCGAAGAAGGAAAAGATCGAGGATCCCGGAAACCTTCCCAAGCAGAAGCTTGTGTTTGAGATCCTGCGGAAACGGGCCGAGAAGGCCGGCCTGATGATGGCCGAGGGGACCCTCGAGATCATGCCCGAGGGTTTCGGATTCCTGCGGAGCCCCGAGTACAGCTACCTTCCGTGCGCCGACGACGTCTATGTGAGTCCGAGCCAGATCCGTCGATTCGCGCTCCGCCGAGGTCAGGTGGTCAAGGGACTGATCCGTCCACCGAAGGAGGCCGAAACCTACTTCGCGCTGCTTCGCGTCGAATCAGTCAACGGTCAGGATCCGAAGGTGCTCCACACGCTCCCGACCTTCGAGAACCTCACGCCGCTGCATCCCAACAAGCGGATCCAGCTCGAGCTTCCTGAAGAGCCCACCCGGCTCGAACCACGAATCATCGACATGGTCACACCGCTCGGCTTCGGCCAGCGTGCCCTGGTCGTCGCCCCTCCGCGAACCGGTAAGACCGTGATCCTGCAGCAGGTCACCAACGCGATCGCGAAGAACCACGACGACGTCCATGTGATCGTCCTCCTCGTCGACGAACGTCCGGAAGAGGTGACCGACTTCAAGCGGAACACCCCCGAAGCGGTGGAGGTGGTGGCGAGCACCTTCGACGAGGAGGCCTCGAGACACATCGCGGTCAGCGAGATCGTGATGGAGAAGGCCCGTCGCATGGTCGAATTCGGGCAGGACGTCATCATCCTTCTCGACTCGATCACCCGACTCGCCCGCGGCTACAACAACGCCATGACCGGATCCGGCAAGATCGGATCGGGTGGTGTCGACAATGCCGCCCTGATCAAGCCCAAGAAGTTCTTCGGTTCGGCCCGAAACATCGAGGACGGTGGCTCCCTGACGATCGTCGCCACCGCACTGGTCGACACGGGAAGCCGTGCCGACGAGGTGATCTTCGAGGAGTTCAAGGGCACCGGCAACGC
>PKCT01000084.1 GCA_002862325.1 Phycisphaerae bacterium | reverse complement strand
CGCGCAAATTTGCAGCGCCGGCGGCAACCTGCCCTGTTGGGGTTATTCTTGATGATCTTCTCCCGGGCGCAGTAGCCTTTGGTTGCAAGAACCTTGCGGATTTTAGAAAGGAATAAGTACTGCAGGCGGGCAGAAAGGTGCCGGCGTAGGTTCTTAGCTTCGATGCCGCACCCAGCTTGCTGGTCGAGCGACGACTGGTGCCTTTGCTTGGAGGTCGCGGATACGGCGTGGCGGTGAATGGCTTCAGCAGGCACCCAGCAAGTGGCGCCTTGCACCTCTGGGTGGCAACGCGGGCGGCGGACAAGGCGACTTGGCCGGGCATGCTCGACACGCTCGACGATCCGTACACCACGTGGATCCCGCCTCGGATGCAGCGGGACTTCGACAAGCAGATGAGCGGCGCGTACGTCGGCATCGGTGCGGAGATCGATCTTGAACAGGATCGTCTTCGCATCGTCTCCCCGCTGGAGGGATCGCCCGCCCTCGAAGCGGGCGTCCGGGCCGGCGACGTCGTGATGAGCATCGACGGCACCGACACCCTCGGCCTGTCGACCGACGATTGCATCGACCTGCTCCTCGGCGAGGAGGGTGATCCGGTCACCATCGTCGTCCGGCGGGGCGATGACGAGGAGAAGACGATCGAGATTGTCCGACGTCGCATCGAGACGAAGTCGGTGCGCGGCCTTCGACGGAACGGGGAGACGTGGGACCACGTCGCCGACGCCGAACGCGGCATCGGCTACGTCAGGCTCACCCAGTTCACCGAACGAAGCATCGAGGAACTCCGCGGCGTACTGGAGGACTTCGAGTCCCAGGGGGTCCGCGGGATGATCCTCGACCTGCGATTCAACGGCGGTGGAACCCTGGACGGCGCGATCGACGTGGCCGACCTCTTCCTCGAACGCGGCGTGATCGTGTCGGTCCGGGATCGGGAGGGCGAGGGCCGCAGCTGGACCGCGGACGACGACGAGGAGGACTGGATGCTTCCCATGGTCGTTCTGGTGAACGACGCGAGCGCCTCGGCGAGCGAGATCGTGGCCGGCGCCCTGCAGAGTCATGGTCGGGCCAAGATCCTCGGCGAACGCACCTACGGAAAGGGTTCGGTCCAGGAGGTGCGGGTGCTTCCCCAGAATCGAGGCACCCTGAAGCTCACGACCGCTCGGTACTACCTGCCGGACGGGCGGAGCCTGGATCGACATCCGGAGGCGACGTCGTGGGGCGTCGATCCCGACACGGGCTACGTCGTCGATCTCGACAGCGACGCCTACGGCGACATGATCGAGTCTCGACGCCGCCTCGAACCGATCGCGGACGCGATCGAGACGATCGAGACCGACTTCGACGATCCGACCTGGATCGAACGCGAGTACCTCGACCCCCAGCTCGCGGCCGCGATGACCGCACTGCAGGCGCGGCTGGACGGCCGGGAGTGGCCCCGAGTCGGCGAGGATCCCTCGGCCGAGGTGCAACGGATCGGCGAGCTCGCCGATCAGATCAAGTATCGGGATCGTCTTCGCGAGGAACTCGAAGCGACCGAAACGAAGATCCGAACCCTCGAGGCGGGCGAGGACGTCGACGCGGAGCCCTCTTGAACGGGACCCCGCCCACCGGCCTCCGCACCGTCCTCGGTCTGGAGACGAGCTGCGACGAGACCGCCGCGGCGATCGTGCGGGACGGGCGAACCGTGCTCTCCTCGAGCGTGGCGACCCAGCACGACCTCCACGAGGAGTTCGGCGGCGTCGTGCCGGAGATCGCGAGTCGAGCGCATATCGAGCGTATCCTTCCCGCCGTACGAAGCGCGCTCCACGAGGCGGGGCTGGCCCCGACCGATCTCGACGCGATCGCGGTAGGCCATCGCCCCGGACTGATCGGCGCCCTGCTCGTCGGCACCAGCGCCGCGAAGGGCCTCGCGATGGGACTCCGGATCCCCTTCGTCGGGGTCGACCATGTGCACGCGCATCTCGCGTCCGGAGTCCTCGACCGGGTGGATCCGCCCTGGCCGGCCCTGGGACTGGTCGTCAGCGGCGGCCACACCAGTCTGTACCGGGTGGACGACCTCGTGGATCCGAGATTGCTGGGTCGTACGATCGACGACGCCCTCGGCGAAGCGTTCGACAAGGTCGCGAGTCTGCTCGGCCTCGGGCATCCCGGCGGCCCCAGGCTCGAGTCGCTCGCCCGGACGGGGGATCCGGAGGTGTTCGACTTTCCGGTGGCGAATCTCGGACGCGATCGTCTCGACTTCTCCTTCAGCGGGCTGAAGACCGCCGTGCGCTATGCGACCCTCGGCGTCCCCGGAAAGTCCGTCCCGACCCTCGACGACCAACGACGCGCAGACCTCGCGGCCTCGTTCCAGGCGGCGGCGATCCGCGCCCTGCGGCGAAATCTCGGTCGGGCGCTCGATGCGGAGTCCGATGTCCAGAGTCTGATCGTGGGTGGAGGTGTGATCGCCAACGAGGCGGTCCGCGGGATGATCGAGGAGATCGGCGCCGCTCGGGGACTCGACGTCGTCCTGCCGCCGATGACCTGGTGCCAGGACAACGGCGCGATGATCGCCGCCCTCGGCGCGCGCGTCCTGGCCGCCCGCGGACCGAGCGATCTCGATCTGGCCCCGGTCGCGACCTCCCGCAACCACTGAGGCGTCCCACCGGTGGAGTCGCGTCGAGGACTCGCGGGGTACGCTTCCCGAAGGAGGTCTCCGTTCTTGGCCTATCGCCCACCCTACGTCGATCCCAAGTCGATCATGCTGGAACCGCCGCATCCCGCGACGCTGGATGTGGACACCCTCATGAAATCGTGCGAATTCCGATTCGAATCAAGCGAATGGTGAATCGCGATTCGAACTGTGCGAATTGCGATTCGAATCGCGCGAATCGTGAATCGCGATTCGAATCGAGCGAATCGCGATAAGAATCGTGGCGAATCGGACGGAATTGCGATTCGACTCGAGGTGAAGCGGGCCGAATTGCAATTGGGATCGTGGCGACTGTGCAAATCGTCGACATTGTTGATTCGAATCGCGATTCGAATCG
>PKCT01000150.1 GCA_002862325.1 Phycisphaerae bacterium | reverse complement strand
GAGCAGGAGGGAGGGGAGGCGAGACATGCGGTGACAGCCAGAGTCGTGAAAAGCATCTGTGTTTCCGTGGAAGGTCGGAACCGCGGGACAGCACCGCCTCAGTGGCGGTTCGACGTCTTCGCGATGGAGAGGGTCACCCAACGTGACGCCCGGTCTTCCGCTTTCGAGTCGAGTGTCCGGACGGATGCGGGTCCGAGCCGAATTGGTCGTCGGCCTCGAAAGTCAGGGGCAGATACCCCAGGCGGTGAAGACGACGCCGACGTCTGCGGCATCGACCTTGGAATCGCCGGCCAAACGTGAATCGGTCCCATGGCGAAGACCGCTCCTGGAGAATCGCCAGGAGCGGCCTTCGAGAGAGACGCGATCGTGGTCTGGATCAGGGGCAGCTCCCCCAAAGCGCCAGAAGCACGCCGATGTCCGCGGAGTCGACCAGTCCGTCGTCGTTGAGGTCGCCTTCGCAGGGGACGGACAGGGCGGGATTGCCGGGGAAGTCGTCGGGGAGAAGCCGGTCGAGATTTCCCTTGACCACGGTGGACAGCGTGGTCGAGATCTCCTGCAGCATCGCCGTCGGGGACGCGAGGGTGCTCGCGTCCATGAAGGTGCCGGGCGGGACCTCGTCGTTCACGAACCGGTCGGCGGGGGCAAGGATGCCTTCGGCGTCGATGTACGCGGGCGGCACGCAGCCGATGTCGATCCAGAACCGGATCTCGAACTCGGGCACGTTGCCGTCAAGAGCGCTCTGCATCGTCCCGACGACGTCCGCCACGGTGAGGGCCGGGACGAAGGACAGCTGGTTCTTGGCGTAGATCCTCGATGCGGTGGCGATGGCGGTGGCGTAGACGTCGTGCTCGTTCTCGTAGGCGGTGAACGCGATGGACGTCTCGGCATGTGCGGCGTCGGCCTGGGCCTGGAGTCGGCCCGCCAGTTCGCTGTCGCCCCCGATCTTGGCGGTGCGAACCGCTTCGCGAAGTCGCTGCCAACGCGACTTCGCGACGTTGAAGTCGCGGGACGCCTCGATGAACGACGCGGTCGCCTCCCAGTAGGGATAGAAGTACAAATTGGGGTCGGTGTTCCCGGTGATGGTCGCGTAGTCCTCCCTGGACAGTTCGATCGCGCCGCCGCAGTCGAAGATGTCCGGTCCGGCGGTGTTCTCCTGGCTCGACTCGTCGATGAACTTCGCGAGGTAGTAGCCGACCTGGAAACCGGCGGCAGGGGCCCAGAAGACGCCCGCGGCGGTGGTGGCGTTCGCAAGCGAATCGCATTTGTCGTGGGCGGCGGCCGGGGTCGCGGCGATCGCGACCGCGGCCACCGCGGTCGCCGCGGTGGCGACGAGATTCCGGCATCTCGCACCGGAGGCCGGTGCGAGCGCATTCCTTGGGAAGGATCTACCGGACGTGTGATGTCTGATCTGAATGGTCATGTCGAGCTCCTCGGAAACAGGTCTTGCGATTCGGCACTCGCCGATTCGGTCACCTCCTTCCGGAGCACCGCCGTCCTTCTCACACCTGCTCTCGAAGATTCTTCGGATTCGGTTGTCACAGGGTTCGAACGTGCTTCGAGCGCCGGGCGCTGTCGCTTGGAGCTAGGATCCGAATCCGACCGCCCCCATCCACCCGAAGCACCCATGAGATCTGGAAGACCGTGATGCCGACCGAACCAGAGACCGCCGATCCACCCGCGCGCATCCCGGTGGTCGTCCTCAATGGATTTCTCGGTTCAGGCAAGACCACCCTGCTGCGGAGTCTGCTCGTACAGTCGCGGGAGCGGTCGCTCGATCTCGGCGTGATCGTCAACGACATGAGCGAGCTCGATGTCGATGGGCAGATCGTCGCCCAGACGGAGTTCTTCGAGGAAGGTGATCGCCGTGTCCAGTCGATCAACGACTGCGTTCTGAGCAGTCGGCGGGGGATCGAGACGCTGGCCCGGACGCTCGACACCGTGGTTTCCGACGCTCCTCCGAAACTGATTCTCATCGAGACCAGTGGGAGCTGCCATCCCATGCCGTTGGTCGAGTTCTTCGCGAAGCACGAACGATTCCGACTGACCGGCCTGCTCGCCCTGGTCGACGCCGCGATGATCGACCAGGACTACGACGGAGGTCGACGGATCGTACCGACCATGCAGCGCAACCTGCAGAGCGATCGGCGCGACACCACCAATCTCCTGGTGGAGCAGATCTTCTTCTGCAGTCATCTACTGCTCACCAAGGCGGACCGGATCGACGAGAACCGGGTCCGTTCGATCGCCGGATGCGTGCACGAGCTCAACCCGTTCGTGTCGGTGATGGGCCTCCCCTGGGGCAATCTGCCGCTCGACGACGTTTTGGCGATGCCTGAATACGACTATCACCGGGTCGAGAAGCTCATCGAGGAGTTGACGCCGGGTCTCGAGGCGGAACGGGCCGACGATCGACCGTACGACCTCGCGACGCGGGTCATCAGGGACGATCGCCCGTTCCATCCCCAGCGGTTGTGGGACGTGTGCACGCAGCATCTCGGCCAGCACATCTACCGCAGCAAGGGTTTCTTCTATCTCTGCACCCGAGACGATGTCGCGCTACTCTGGAATCAGGCGGCCGCGGGCATCAATCTCGAACTCGTCGCCTCGTGGCGGGCCGGGATCCTCGAGGACGAGAACAACAATCTCGACGAGGCGGAGCGCGAGGGCCTGCGCGAACGTCTCGCGCGGGAGGCGGGGCGTTTCGGCGATCGACACTGCCACCTGACGGTGATCGGCGACGAGAGCCAGGTGGACGAGTTCACCGAATCGCTTCGGGCGTGCTTCCTGACCGACGAGGAGATCGTCCGGTGGCAGGCCGGGGAGACGTTCCCCGATCCCTGGCCGAGCGACTACGTGACCCGCGCGGGGTGAGGACCGCGGTATCATCGAGACATGCCGGCGGAAGGGGCCCGTCGGTACGCGTGGGGCTTCAGTTCATGCACCGGCCGCTGCCGGTCGTTCCGGAGCCGACCACGGACGGACTTCGATTTCCTGAACCCCTTGGAGCGCGACATGGCCACTCGAAAGCAACTCG
>PKCT01000121.1 GCA_002862325.1 Phycisphaerae bacterium | reverse complement strand
CTGCTGACAAGTCTAAAATCTGCAAAATAGACGGCTGCGGCAAGACGATTCTGAACTGGCAGTCTATGTGCCACAAGCATTATCAGCAACACAAAAATAAGAAGGACCTGGATCTTCCGCCGAAGGTCCAACAAGAGCTGGATGACAAAGCAAATCGCAAGCGGTGACTCGGGGGAGGCGGACGAGTCGGCGGTCCAGCTGATCCAGCAATACAACGAGCAGCGCGAGTATCTCCAGATTCCGGAATCGGTGGTGTCGATCATTCCCAGCGAGCCGTTCTCCGCCGTCCTGTTGATCATGGGAGGGCTTGCGTTTTTGACCGTGATCGGGGCGTCCGCGAACTTCCTGCATCAGTTCCTGGCGATCGGACTCGCGGCGGAAGTCGTCGCCGAGATCCGGCAGGAGGTGTTCCGCCACGTCGTCTCGATGCCGCTGGGAAAGACCCAGCGTCGAGGCGCGGCGGAGTTGGTCAGCCGGATCAACAAGGATTCCATGTCGCTGCAGGGGGGCATGCTCGCGTTGTCGAGCAAGACCCTCGCGCAGTTGACCAAGGGGCTCGCCGCGTTCGCGGCGGCGATCTGGTTCGATTGGCGGCTGACGATCGGGGCTCTGGTCGTCGCGCCGGTCATGGCGGTCGTGCTTCGCCATCTGGGACGTCGCATCAGAAAGGGCACCCGGCTCGCGCTCCAGGCCCAGGAAGATCTCCTGCGGGCATCCAACGAGGCGATCCAGGGGATCCGCGCGGTCAAGACGGCGAGGGCCGAGAGACCTGCCGATCGACGGTTCGGGGACGCCAATCAGGCCGTGCTCAACGAGGAGCTCCGAGTGCGCACGGCGAGGGCGATCTCCTCGCCGCTCATCGAGCTGCTCGCCGTCTTCGTGCTGATCGGGCTGGCGATCTTCGCGTGCCGTGAGATCATCGCCGGACGGTTGACCTTCGATTCGTTCATGCTTTCACTGGCCTCGCTCGGCGTCGCCGCGGGGAGTCTTCGCCCCTTGACCGGTCTCGTCAACGAGATTCAGGCGGCCTCGGCTCCGGCCGAACGCCTGGAGGAGCTGCTCGCGGAGCCGAACGAGTTCGCGGCGACGGCCTCGTCGCCTTCGATGCCGCGGCACGCCGTGTCGATCGATTTCGACGATGTCGTCTACAGCTATCCAGACACCGAGCGGCGGGCGCTCGACGGCGTCTCGCTTCACGTGAAGCACGGCGAGCACGTCGCGGTGGTCGGGCCGAACGGCTGCGGGAAGACCACGTTGCTCTCCCTGCTGCCTCGTCTCTTCGATCCAAGCAGCGGCGTCGTCCTGATCGACGGGAACGACGTTCGATCCCGGGAACTCGGCTCGATTCGGGACCAAATCGGGGTCGTCACCCAGGAGTCGGTGCTGATTCGAGCTTCGATTCGAGAGAACATCGCCTTCGGGGTGGAGGCGACCGACGAGCAGATCGAGCAGGCGGCCCGTTCGGCCCATGCGCACGAATTCATCACGGCGATGGAGGAAGGCTACGCGACCCAGGTCGCCGAACTGGGCTCGAGTCTTTCGGGCGGCCAGCGTCAGCGGATCGCCATCGCGCGGGCCGTCATCCGGGATCCAGCGTTCCTGATCCTCGACGAGGCGACGAGCCAGATCGACGCCGAGAGCGAGGAGCAGATCAATGCGGCACTGGATGAATTCGGACGAGGTCGAACGGTTCTGGTCATCGCGCATCGGCTCAGCACCGTGCTCGCGGCCGACCGAATCGTCGTGATGGACGCCGGTCGGGTCGTGGGCGAGGGCCACCATGACGACCTGCTGGAGACCTGCGAGGTCTATCGACGGCTCGCGAAGACTCAGCTGGGCGGGGCCTGAGGGGGATCAACCGCCCGATCGCATCACCGTCCACGCGAGGGCGAGGGCCGCGGCCGTCGCGCCGATGCAGGCGACGACGCAGGTGATGATCCAGCCCTGGACGACGCCGACCCGCTCGTCGTGACGTTTCTCCTGGACCCGAAGCTCCTCGACGACCGCAGCGAGGGCGCTCGCGGTGCGCTGGTTGGTTTCCGCCGTTTCGCGGACTGCGGTGGAGAGATCGTCCAGCTTCGAGGCGGTCAGGGCCGAGGCTTCATGATTGGCGTCGAGCTGCTGTTGGATCAGGCCGAAGAGCGCGTGCTCGCGTTCGAGCAGGTCCGAAAGCCGCGTCTTGAACTCCCGATCGTCCTCCGCGGTGCGCTCCATGCCGCTCTGGACCTCGCGAAGGATTCGGACGAGCTCGTCCTGGCCGCTGCCGAGCCGCGCGAGCTCCGACAGGCTTCGGGGGAGACGATCGAACGCCGCGAGTGTCCGGTCCTGGACTTCACGTCCGGATGCGAGGGCCGCCTCGATGGACGCGAGCATCTCCTGGGCGTCCGGGCGGGATGACTGTTGCGGCAGGTTGTCGCCGATCATCGACTTGATCGCTTCGGCGGTCTTGCCGGTGACGTCCACATCCTGGACCGGGTCGGAGGGGTCGGAGGGGTCGGTGGTGGAGGGGGGGACCGCGGTGGCGTCGAGCTCGACGACCTGGGATTGACCGAACATGCGACGTAGACCTTTGAGAACCGACATCCATGACTCCGTTCAAGGGGCGACTCGATCGCTGTACTCTACGGGGTGGACTCATGCACCTCCCTCTCTTTCCGAAAGAACCTCGCGGGTTTATGCCATCCTCGTCCCCGGCGTCGCCGCGGCTCGGGCTGGCCACGACGGTCGTCCGGGTGGTGTGTGGATGGTGGGTCGCGATCGGATGCCTGGTCGCCGTCGGCGGATTCGGGTGCGAGGTCTCATCCACCGACGCACCACCTCCCGCGACCTCCGCGCCCCGCATCGTGAGCCTGTCGCCCGCTATGACGACGATGCTGATCGACATCGGGGCCGAGGGGGCCCTCGTCGGACGGACGCCGTGGTGTCGTGGGGTCGACGATCGACCCGTGGTGGGGACGCTCGAGGGCGTCGACGCGGAGGTTCTCGTGGCGGTGGCCCCGACCATCGTGGTCCACCAGCCGCCGGCCACGGGGAC
>PKCT01000051.1 GCA_002862325.1 Phycisphaerae bacterium | reverse complement strand
GGATTCCCCGACAACAACTGGGTCGTCAATGTCGAAACGTCGCTGAGCTGCGACTCCGGATCCTGTGAAGGCGACTTCAACAACGACGGAGCCGTGGACGGTGCCGACTTCGGTGCGATCCTCGCCGAGTGGGGTCCCTGCTCGAGCTGCGCCGGCGACCTCGACAACAACGGAGAAGTCGGTGGCAGCGACATCGGCATCATCCTCTCCAAGTGGGGCCCCTGCCCCTGATGCCGAGGAACGCGGTGGCGTCTTCGACGCCAATCCGATCGAACACGCGGGGCGGTCCTTGGACCGCCCCGCTTTTCGTATCCGTCCGTCCAGGCCACCACGTCTTCTCGCTGTCGACTACGCTGCGTCGATGGACCGCGAGCTCAGTCCGGCAACCTCATTCCTGGCGAACACGGGGCGCTGGGTGACCGGTGTGTTCGCACCGGTCGGCCAGTTCACGACCTTCTCGTTCGCGGTCTTCGCCGGCGCCATCCTCCATCCCGGAAGTTGGCTCAGTCGACGGCGGATCGGCCCCCCGCTCTTCACGGTCGGGGTGCTGAGCATTCCGGTCGTTGCGGTCACCGGAATGTTCATCGGCATGATCCTCGCGCTGGAAGGGTATGGCCAGTTCGACGCGCTAGGCCTTGCCGATCGGATGGGCGGCATCATCAATTCAAGCGTCGTCAAGCAGATCGGCCCGGTCCTGGCCGCGGTGATGGTGGCAGGTCGGGTCGGAGGCGCGCTCGCGGCGGAGCTCGGCACGATGCGGGTGACCGAGCAGCTCGATGCGATGCGGGCGATGTCCGTCGATCCGGTGCGGAATCTCGTCGTCCCACGATTCATGGCGTGCCTGATCATGACCCCGATCCTGACCATGTATTCCAACGCCCTCGGGGTCTGGGGTGCGTGGTTCATCCTCACGCGGGTGTTCGCGGTCAACAGCGCCGACTACTGGTACTACACCGGTCTCGTCGTGCACTGGTGGAATCCAATGGCCGGGATCTTCAAGAGCTTCTTCTTCGGTGCGGCCATCGGTCTGGTCTCGTGCTGGCGAGGCTTCACCTGCGGCCCCGGCGCAAGCGGCGTGGGCCGAGCCGCGACCAGCGCGTTCGTCACGAGCTTTCTCGCGATCATCGTGCTCAACCTCGTCCTGGCCAACTTCCTCAACGAGCTCTACTATTCGATCTTCCCCACGGGAATCCGCTCGGTCATCGGTTGAGAGGAACCGAGACGAGGGCTGGGACGGAGAGACCGTCGTTCCCTTGCCATGATCGGGGCCGCCACCATGCTCACCTGCGTCACACTCACGGCCCTTCTCTTCACCTCGCCGGCCGGCGAAGTCGCTGCGGTGGAGACCCCGGCTTCCCGCCTCGCGGACCGGTGGCCGGCTCGCCCGATCCCCCCCTTGTATCGAAGCAATCCACGCGGATACACGATGGGGCTCAGAGTCTCCTTCGACACCGCGCGGGTCGACGTCATCGGTGGACCCAATTTCATCTCCAACGGCGGTGAGTTTTCGATCGAAGTCGCCCACGCCGATCCCTACTCGCTCTCGAATCTCGACGAGATCGAATCCCAGGTTCTTTTCAACGGACACCCCTCCCCGCCGCGATTCGACGTCGTGAATGATCCAAACGGCATCAGTCGACGCATCGTGACCCCGGTGCCGTCCGGACAGATGTCCCTCCTGTCGATCCGAACGGCATGGCCGGCGATTGCGTTCGCCAGCCGAGTCGATGAGAAAGGCGCGGCCGCCGCCACCTGGCCGCGAGCGTGGCCGGCCGATGTGGCACCGTTTCTCGAACCAAGCATGTTCATCGAGTCCGACGATCCGCGCTTCGCGACCTTCGTCGCCGAGGCGTCGGGCGGGAGATTGAGGCGTACCGCCATCTACTACGCGGCCAAGGATCTCGTGAGACGCGCGATCCTCGAGTATCGAAACGTTCGTGCGGAGACCGTCGTGCGTTCGGTACCGGACGTGGACGACGGAAACTCGTGGGTGATAGACGATTCAAGCCCCGCGATCCTCGGATTTCGCGTCATGGGGGCGGCCAACTCGATCGGCCAGCTCCAGATCAGCCCCCCGGATCTCGTCTGCACCTGCGTCGCCGTGCTGCGTGCCGCGGGCATTCCTGCCCGACCGGTGATCGGGATCGATTCGGGCCGAGCCACCCGGAGTGGTGGACGACGCCCACGCGGGCGGACGCATTTCGCCGTCTGGGGCGAATTCAGGCTTCCGGGCTGTGGATGGGTCCCCTTCGACCCCTTCGAGATGCGGGGGCAAGGCCTTCAGCATCGCACTGTTCAGCAGCCATGGCGATGGTTCGGCACCATTCGGGACCTCAATCGACGGGTCGCCCTGGCGTATGACTTTGCGCCGTTCTGCTGCGGTATGGTCCCGTCGTGGCCGTGTGGCTGGGCGCTGGCGATGTCCTGGCGAAGCACCGGCGCATCCCCCGCAGGCTTCGTCGAGCCGGTCTTGATCAGTCGTGGGACGATTCGTCCCTAGGCCCCGGTCATCGGCGCGACGGTGCGATCGAAAGCGTCCCCGACGAGCCGGCGGTCGAACGCCGGCCCTTCGGATTCGAACGCTGGCCCCCGAGCTTGATCACTCTTCGTGAATCGCCCGCTTCGATCCGGACCGGGACGGTGCTCCGACGACGGATGAAGTCGTCCGGTGATCCGGCGATCACGAACCCGAGCGTCAGTCGCACCTCGTCCCCCGCGGTGAGGGCGGCCTTCATTCGACACCCGAACGCATCCTTGATGGGTCCCGTGTCCTTGCTCGGAATCGGAGCGCCGAACTGCGCGTCGGCCGAGGTGATGCCGGCCGATGGTCCACCCATGACGAACGGACCCCGGTGAAGCCGATGGACCTCCCGTCCGTCGAAGAGCATGCACACCAACGCGTCCCCCTGGTCGACCTCCAGCCGTCCACCATCGCCATCGTTCTCGAGCACGACCTCGGACGGCAGGAACGCGGGTGTACCGCTGCTCGGATCGAGCGGGAGGCAGCACTGCGCGGCCTCACCCCGGAAGAGCCACGCGCGGCACGTGCGGCAG
>PKCT01000033.1 GCA_002862325.1 Phycisphaerae bacterium | reverse complement strand
GTCGACCCCATGCCGTCGACGTAGGCGATCATCCGCCCGTCGCGGGTCGCGTCGAGCGAGCCGGCGTAGCTGCTCGGCGTCGGTACCGGCATCGGCTGCGTCCCGACCGCCCCGGTCTCGGGATCGAAGCCGAGCTTCCAGACGCCGATCGGACCACCCCGGTTGCTGCTGAAGAGGATGGACCGCCCGTCGTCCGACCACACCGGACTCCAGTCGAACTCGGTGTCGTCCGTGATCAGCCTGAAGTCGGTGCCGTCCGCGCGGATCAGGCCGATGTCGCGGCGACCGGTGATCTGGAACCGTCCCTCCTCGTCGACCAGGCCGACCGTCCAGAAGATGATCCACTCGCCGTTGGGCGACCATCGCGGATCGACCGCGTCGCCTGCGAAGATCTGGGTCGCGTCACCGGTTTCGATGTCGACGACGAGGAGGGCACCGGCGGTCGGGCGGGCGTGCGGTTGCTGGTAGCCGTCGGTCGAACACACGAGCCTCCGCCCGTCCGGCGACCAGTCCGGCGCGTACCCGTTGACGTCGATCCGACGACGGGACTCGCCGGTCGCCCCCATGACATAGAGGGCGCCCTCGGGATCGCCCACGCGCCCGCTCCGGAACGCGATCCGCTCGCCGTCGGGCGAGAAGCGCGGCGTGACGTCGTCGCGTCCGAGATCGGTGGTAAGTTCGATCGGTCGGTTCCCGCCCACCCGCAGCAGGTAGATGCTGCTTCCGTTCTCGGGATCGGAGGCCGGCATCGAGAACGCGATGAACTCGCCGTCGGGAGAGAGCGACGGAGTGTTCTCGACGCCGGGATTGGAGGTGAGGCAGTCGAAGGTCCAGATCTCCTCCACGACCGGCGACGAGGTCGGCTCGATCCTCTCCGGCTCGCCTCCGAAGAGAAGGACCGCCAGCACGATGGTGGCGACGGCGAAGAGAAGGGTGGCCGCCATCCACCCGACGCGGCCACCACCACCGGCCACGTCGACTTCGACCGGTGCGGCAGCCGCAAGGGTCGCGGAGGGGAGCGTGCCGGACTCGATCTGGTCCCGTAGGATCTCCAGCTCGTTGCGCACGTCGAGGGCGGACTGCCAACGACGATCGGGATCCTTCTCCAGACACCGCGCGACGAGAGTCGACAGCTCCGGCGGGACCGCTTCGTCGTGCACTTCGAGCGGCGTGGGTGAATCACGGAGGATGCTGGACAGGATCGACATCGCGCTCGTGCCCTGGAAGGGCAGGTCGCCCGTCGCCATCTCGTAGATCACCACGCCAAGCGCGAAGACGTCGGTGGCGGGACTGGTGTCCCGGCCTTCCGCCTGCTCGGGGGACATGTAGTTGATGGTGCCGACGATGCGTCCCGCCATGGTCACGTCCATGGTGGGCGCCGTCCCCCCGGTCTGTTCTCCGGCGGATTGCAGTCCGACGTTCTTGGCGAGGCCGAAGTCGAGCACGGTGATCTCGTTCCTCGGACCGACCAGGACATTGTCGGGCTTGATGTCGCGGTGGGTGATCCCCTGCTTGTGCGCAGCGGCGACCGCGTCGCAGATCGGGATCGCAAGCTCGAAGATTCGTTCGAGCGGCATCGGTCCCGATGCCTCGATGATCTCGGTGAGGGTCTTCCCCTCGACGAGGTCCATGGTGAAGAAGGTCTCGCCGTCGACCTCCTCGAGGGCGTAGATCGTGACGATGCCGGGATGTCGCAGCGCGGCGAGCGCCTGCGCCTCGCGCTCGAAGCGATTTCGATACTCACGGTTGGCGAGCACCTCTGGTCGGAGGATCTTGAGCGCCACCGTCCGACCGAGTCGGAGGTCGGTCGCGACGTAGACCTCGCCCATGCCGCCACGCCCGAGAAAACGCTCGAGTTGGTAGGTGCCGAGTTGCGTCCCGGATCGATCCTGCGTCATGACCGTCTTCTCGCCCGCTGTCCAGAAAGAGACCAGATGACCTGAGCGGATTCCCGCTCGAATCGCCACCGTCCTCAGGATACGGTATCGATCGATCGGCGATGCGAGCCACCGGGACTCGAGAAGGCCCGAACGGAGTCGAGGGACGCGGTGTGGATCGAAGTCCATGCGATACGGAACGAGGCGATCATCGACGCAACGACGAACGTCGAAGGAGATCCGCGACGTCGTCTGCACCCTGCGGCTCCCATCGCGCTCCTCGGAAACCTCGATACCCGGAACCAGTTCGGCCGCACCACGCTCTTCGTCTCGATGCACTGCGGCAACCTCGGCGATGAACGTCCGCTGCTCGAGGGTGACGCGGCCCCCGACACCCCAATCGCCACCGCCGCACGCCCGCCCACGTGGCGGCGATCAAGACCGCGGCGAAAGCGGTCGCAGGAGGCGTTGCGGGGGCGTCGAGTCTCAAAAGTCTTGAGATACATGACCGCACTCGCTACTCTCATGATCTAGGAGGATCGTCCCGATCATGCTTATATTCGCACGGAGAAAGTGGGTGATCGCAGTCGCGATCCTGATGTGGACCAAGGCCGGCTTGAACGGGACCGGGGCCGATTTCAGCCTCGCCGCCCCGGCCCACGCGGCATCGCAGGTCGATCCGACCGGCAGCAGAGTGGCGATCTGGGGCTCCCCGAGCTTCAACCGGCAGATCGGGCCGAACGACACCGTCAGTCAGGCCAACACGACCTTCGAACACACCATCGCACTCCTCACGGACGGCTCGATCGTCTGCTGGGGAAACAACGACTACGGGCAATGCATCGTGCCGAGCGACATCGGGACGCCGGCGAACCCGGCGGTCGGCATCGCCGCTGGGTATCGACATTCGGTCGCGCTGCTCGCGGACGGCTCGGTCGTCTGCTGGGGAGCTAACTACTACAGCCAGTGCGATGTCCCGAGCGGCGTCGGCACCCCCGAGAATCCCGTCACCGACATCGCCGCGGGCAGCTTCTTCAACGTCGCGCTCCTCGCAGACGGCTCGCTCGCCTGCTGGGGAGAAAACTTCTACGGCCAGTGCGATGTCCCAAGCGGGATCGGCACGCCGCAGAACCCCGTCACCGACGTCGCGGCGGGCGAATTCCACACCGTCGCGATCCTCGCGGACGGCTCGCTCG
>PKCT01000301.1 GCA_002862325.1 Phycisphaerae bacterium | reverse complement strand
CGAAGAGCCCGGCGCCCACGCTGCCGGCCGACCGCTTCCAGATCTCCATGGATCACGAGCGAGCCTTCTTCGACGATACGATCCAGCGCATCTACAGTGACGACGGCGAAGGGGACGGGCTCCTCCTCCTCCGGTACGCCGGTGGTATCGGTGTGGCCGGGGTGGCGGCCGGGCCCACGGGCCCGGAAGTCCTCATGTCGTTCCTGCTCGGACCGGTCGTGGGACGGTTCGGGCTGAGCCGGGCACGAGCGACGTCGATCTATCACACCACGATCGATGCCTGGGAGACGGAGGCGCGCAAGGCGCCCCACGAGGTCGACCGCAGGGTTCTCGAAAAGGCCGTCGGCCGACCGGTCCAGGAGCTGGACGGGTTGAAGTACTTCCCGCTCGCGGTCCTCGTTCCGATCATCGGGCCGGTTCAGAACACGGGAACTTCGACCCGACTCCACGGGGAGCTCGCGCTCATGGCCTGTCGGATGGAGATCGCACGACGCGGCGGACTGGCCTGGCGGGAGGCCTTCGACCGACTGGCCGCCGCCGGCGAGCTGGTCCTCGACCCCTTCGACGGGCGACCGGTGCGGTTCGAGGTGATCGACGGGCGGCCCACGATCTGGTCGGTCGGACCGGATCTCGACGACGATTCGGCGGCTTCTCTCCAGGATGGACGGACGGGCGCGGTCGAACCTCGCAGGCTCGGTCCCGATGCCACGATGCGGGAGGCCAGTCGGTTCTGGGGGCTGCCCCGGATCGCGGGCTCCGAGAAGATCGACGGCGACATCGTACTGTGGCGCGGTGGTTCATCGGCCGCGGACTAGTCGCCGTGACGGGCGCGAAGTCGCGGACTCAATCGAAGGAGAAGCTGCACCCGCTCGAATTCGTCGAGCCAGTCCTGGAGCGTCGCGTGGAGCGCATCCTGCGGTATCGGTGCGTCGGGGATGGGGCAGGAGGGGCCCAGCCGCTCCACGGCCATGGCGCGATAGCGGGAGAGCGTTCGATCGCCGAAGACCGACACGGGTTCATGATCCTCGCTCATGAAGACGACCACCGGGACTCGGTCGCCACCGTTGATGCGCAGCTTCGACGAGAACTCGGCGTGTTCGTCGCGATCGATCCAACGGAGATCGATGCATCCACTCGCCTCCGCGATCCGTTCGAGCAGAGGTCCCTGCTGTGCGCAGTCGCCGCACCAGATTCCACTGACCACCAGCACCGGCATGCGACGTGAGAAGGATTCCAGGAGGGTCGACTGGGTGGCGTCCAGTTCGACCCGCCGATGGATCTCGCGCCAGGCGACGGCTCGATCGGGGGCGGTGCCGAGATAGGCTTCGAAGTCCAGTCCTTCTCGATGTCGAGCCAGAAGTTCGGTGGGGTCGAGGTTCATCGCGTTCCATCGGACGGGGGAGCGGGTGCGGAGGGCGGGATCCGGCTCAATCGCGCTCCTTCGACTTGGCGACGAGATCCCTCAGCAAATCGAACGCCGCCAGTGGCGTCAGCGCGTCGAGATCGAGGTCGCGAAGTGCGTCGACCGCCGGGTGTGGAAGAAACTCCGTGAAGAGCGACATCTGCCGCTGTCCCTCGGTGTTCGTAGGGGCCGTGTTCACGGAGGCGGCTCGGGCAGCGGCGTCGCCTTCATGGACTTCGAGGGTCGCCAGAAGCTCCTTGGCCCGGGCGACCACGTCCGGCGCCAGGCCCGCGATCTCGGCGACGTGGATGCCGTAGGATCGATCGGTCCGTCCCGCCTGGATCCGGTGGAGGAACACGATCCGATCCTGCCATTCCCGCACGGTCACATGAAGATTGGCGACCTCGGTCATGCGATCCGCGATCGAGGTCAGCTCGTGATAGTGCGTGGCGAAGAGCGTGCGACTTCCCCGCGACGCCAACGCTTCGGTGATCGCCCATGCGAGGGAGAGACCATCCAGGGTGCTGGTGCCTCGTCCGATCTCGTCCAGGACGACGAGGCTGCGGTCGGTCGCATGGTGGAGGATGTTCGCCGTCTCGGTCATCTCGACCATGAAGGTCGAACGACCCGCATGCAGTTCGTCGGCGGCGCCGATGCGAGTCAGGATCCGATCGACCACGCCGATCCGGGCGGACGCCGCGGGAACGAACGAACCCGCCTGCGCGAGCAGGACGACGAGGGCCGTCTGTCGGATGTAGGTGCTCTTTCCCGCCATGTTCGGCCCGGTGATGAGCGCGAGCGTCGCCGCTTGATCCGAGGTGCCCAGATGGGTGTCGTTGGGGACGAATCGATCCCGCATCGTCGCGTCGAGGACGGGATGTCGAGCGTCCCGGAGTTCGAGCTGACGGGAGTCGTCGACGGTGGGGCGGACCCAGCCGAGTCGATGGGCCGTCTCGGCGAGACATGCGGTGCCATCGATGTCCGCGACGGCCTCCCCGAACGCGGCCAGCGCCTCGAGTTCGGTCGTGACGGCGTCGCAGAGGTCGGTGAAGACGGTCTTCTCCCGCTCGAGCGCTCTCGCGCCGGCGGTGAGCACCTTGTCCTCGAAGGTCTTCAGTTCGTCGGTGATGTAGCGCTCGGCGTTCTTGAGCGTCTGCTTCCGAACGAAATCCGGTGGGATGCGGGTCTCGTTCGCCTTGCTCACCTCGATGTAGTACCCGAAGACCTTGTTGAATCCGACCTTCAGGGACCCGATTCCGGTCGACTCGACGATCCGTGCCTGGTACTCCGCGAGCCAGCTGTTGGCGTCGCGTTCGAGCGAACGTGCCTCGTCCAGGGCGGCATCGACGCCGTCGCGAATCAGGCCGCCGTCGCGGAGATGCGCGGGCGCGTCGTCCACGCACGTCGATCCGATCCGAGCCGCCAGCGGGGCGAGACGATCGGCTGCGGCCTCGAGGCGACGGTGGACCGCGGCGAACGCCGGCCGCTCGGCGAGGATCTCGACGATCGGCGTCGCGTGCCGCACGGTTCGCCCGAGGGCGACCACGTCCCGTGGCGTGGCTCGTCGCACCGCGACTCGTCCGGCGATGCGGGCGACGTCGTTCATGCCCGCAAGCGCATCGCGGATGCGTTCGGCGGCGGTGCGATCCTCGACCAGGCCGCCGACCGCCCGGTGTCGTTCC
>PKCT01000308.1 GCA_002862325.1 Phycisphaerae bacterium | reverse complement strand
CGAGCGCGTCTTCCTCGCGGCGGGCGAGCACGCCATCCGCAAGGGGACCCACCAGTTGATCGCGTGCTGGCCGGAGGATTCGAACGCGATGCTCCTCGTCGTGGGCCGGTGTTCCAAGGAGATCCACCAGGCGATCGAAGAACGACGTTCACGATCTCCAGGCGACCGGATTCGCGTGATCGACGGACCGATCGACGCCGACACGTACAACAATGCGTTATGCGCGGCGGATGTCGTGACAGTGTGCTACCCACGACATTTCGGCGCATCGGGCGTACTCTGCGGGGCCATCGCGTATCGACGACCGGTGCTTGGCTCGGACTACGGCTGCATCGGCGACACCATCCGCAGTTTCGGCCTCGGCACCGCGGTCGATTGCCGCGACGCCGCCGCGCTCCGCAACGCCCTGAGTCGTGCGACGATCGATCTCCCCACGATCGAGGAATCTCGCCTGCGTCCACTGACCGAGTTCCAGACCCGGTCGAATCTCAAGGCGACGATCCGGAATTGGATGTTCGACGACGGCGAAGGGACTTCCATCCCCTTTCCCTTCCAAGACCTCAGGTGACCGTTCAGACCGTGTCGATCGAGGGCCGCCTCACCCTTCTCGTCTATGATTCGACGAGACTTCCGGACCGGAGACGAACATGAGCACCCCGAATCTGAATCTGGCGATGATCGACGGACCCGAGGCGCAGACCGCCCAGGAGAATGCGGACCGCTTCGGTCAACCCGGATTCGAGGATCCCTCCAAGTTCTTCATTGCACAGCGATACGAGGGATACACGGCGGAGAACCAGGAGGTCTGGCAGACGCTCTACGACCGCCAGATGGATTTCCTGACCGATCGCGCCTCGAACGTCTATCTCGACGGCGCTCGTTCGATCAACCTCGTGCGCGATCACATCCCGCACCTCGACGGGGAGCAGTCGATCAATCGATTCCTGCAGGAGCTGACGGGATGGCAGAGCTGTGCGGTCCCCGGCTATCTGCCGGCGAGCGCGTTCTTCGCCTGTCTCGCTCAACGGAAATTCCCGACCACGATCGTGATCCGGAACCGAGAGGCGATCGACTATCTGCCCGAGCCCGACATCTTCCACGACGTCTTCGGACACGTGCCGCTGCACGCCGATCCCGTGTTCGCCGATTTTCTCCAGACCTACGGCAGGGCGGCCTTGTCCGCCTCGGACGAGGCGGACACCACTCGGCTCGCACGGCTCTTCTGGTTCACCGTCGAATTCGGTCTGATCCGCGAGGAGGGGCGACTGAAGCTCTACGGTTCGGGTCTCATCTCGTCGCCGGGCGAGAGCAAGCACGCCCTGGAGAGTCCGGACGTGGATCGCCGGCCGTTCGACCTGGATCAGGTCTGTGAGACCGGTTTCGAGATCGACCACTACCAGCCGATCCTCTACGTCCTCGATTCGTTCGAACAGCTTCGAGACGCGATGAACGAATATGCCCATCGGATCCTGGCGAAGAACGGACAAGCGGCCAAGGCCTGACCGCGACGCCGCGGTGCTCGGTCGAGTTCGAGCTGGCCGTATAGTGGGGTTCCCCCGTCAGCGAGAGGACCCCTCATGCCCGCCAAGCCCAGCAATCTGAAGACGCCCGAGATCCCGACCGCCGAATACGAGCGCCGACGCGCGAAGGTGCTCAAGGCCCTGGGACGGTCGATCGGCATCGTGCACGCCGGCGGGACGGACGGAAGTCTCCACGACAAGTTCCGCCCGCACCCCCACTTCGAGTATCTGACCGGAATCACCGACGAACCAGGAGCCCTGCTCCTGCTCGACCCCACAACGCCGGAGGGGCGACGGTCGACGCTCTTCCTTCGACCACTCGACCCCGAGGTGGAGAAGTGGGATGGACTCCGGGAGGAGATCGGCTCGTCGCTGAAGACTCGCTACGGGATCGCGCAGATCTTCAGAATTCCGAGACTCGGCCGCGCGATCGACGGGATCATGCAGCGGACGCGATCGTGCGCCTGCCTGCACCCCTGTGGATGGCTCGGGCAACCGGTGTCGCCGGATCTGTCGATGTTCCGCGAGCTTCAGGAGCGATATCCCGGCGTGGAGATCGTCGACCGCACGAACGTGCTCGCGAAGATGCGTTCGGTCAAGAGCAAGGCTGAACAGAAGATGATGCGCGAGGCGGTCGAGATCTCGCGACTGGCCTACGACCGAATGCTTCGTACCGTCCGTCCCGGCATGAGCGAATGGGACGTGATGGAGACCCTGGAGCACGGCTACCGCAGCCATGGTTCCCGAGGAACCGGCTACAACACGATCGTCGGCGCGGGAATCAACGGAACCGTCCTCCACTACACCTCGAACGATGCGAGCATCGCAGACGACGACTTGATCTTGATCGACTCCGGAGCCGACTACGGCGGGTACACCGCCGACGTCACACGGACCATCCCCGCCAACGGGAAGTTCAGTCCGCGACACAAGGAGATCTACAACCTCGTGCTCAAGGCCCTGGATGCATCGATCAAGGCGGCGAGACCCGGGGTCACGATGGCCCGGATCGACAAGGCCGCTCGGGACATCATCGTGAAGGCGGGATTCGGCGACACGTTCATCCACGGCATCGGTCACCACCTCGGCCTCGAGGTCCACGACATCACGCCCGATGGTCCGCTGAGGGCCGGCGCCGTGATCACCATCGAGCCCGGGGTCTATCTGCCCGACGAGAACTTCGGGGTCCGGATCGAGGACGACATCCTCGTGACGAAGGATGGACCCGTGAACCTCACCAAGAACATCCCGAGGACGGTCGCGGCGATCGAGAAGGCAATGAAGGATCGGTGAACCGACTCAGCCCAGTTCGGCGCCGTAGCGAAGTAGAAGCACGATCGACCACACCGGGGGAAACGCGCTGACCAGTACACCGAACCAGATCAGCAGATGGGCCGTGCGCGGTCGCACCCGGGAGATCACTTCGCACGAGACGATGACGAAGAGCACCAGGGCGAACTTGAACAGGATCGCCCCGTTGAGACCCCAGGCGCCGATGATGATGTTGGCCACCGGATTCACCTCTTCGCCGCCGTTCCGGAGGATAACCCAGGTGAGCATGATGTCGAGACTGCTCACGAAGATCAGCCAGA
>PKCT01000144.1 GCA_002862325.1 Phycisphaerae bacterium | reverse complement strand
GCGTCCTCGACCGTGAGGTCCAGGACATCGGCGATGTTGCGGCCCCGGTACCTCACCTCGAGGGTCTCGCGGTTGTAGCGTCGACCCTTGCACGTCTCGCATTCGACGAAGACGTCGGGGAGGAAGTGCATCTCGATCCGCCGCACGCCCTGTCCCTGGCACGCCTCGCAGCGACCGCCCTTGACGTTGAAGCTGAATCTTCCTGGTTGGTAGCCGCGGATCTTCGCTTCGGTGGTGAGACAGAAGAGCTTGCGCACCTCGTCGAACACGCCGGTGTACGTCGCGGGATTCGATCGTGGCGTTCGGCCGATCGGCGACTGGTCGACGTCGACCACGCGGTCGATCTGCTGCAGACCGTTGACCCGCGTGTGCCTGCCGGGAACGACCTTGGTACCGACGACCTGGCGCATCGCCGCCTTGAGCAGGACCTCGTTGACCAGGGAACTCTTGCCGCTGCCCGAGACGCCGGTCACGCAGACGATGCCACCGAGCGGAAACGTGGCGTCGATCTCCTTCAGATTGTTCGCGGCTGCGCCCTTGACCACGACCGATCGCTTGGGATCCAGCGTGCGGCGCCGCTCCGGGAGTTCGATTCTGCGGGTGTTCGAGAGGTACTGGCCGGTCAGCGAATCCGGATCGGCCGACACCTCTTCGGGCGTTCCCTGGGCGACGACCCGTCCCCCGTGGCGTCCGGGCCCGGGGCCGATGTCGACGACATGGTCGGCCGCGCGGATCACGTCCTCGTCGTGTTCGACGACAAGGACCGTGTTCCCGATGTCGGTGAGATGCCGAAGGGTCTCGATCAGGCGGTCGTTGTCCCGTTGATGGAGCCCGATGGTCGGCTCGTCGAGGACGTAGCAGACGCCGACCAGGCCGGAACCGACCTGGGTCGCGAGCCGGATCCGCTGGGCCTCGCCGCCGGAGAGCGTTCCAGACGCCCGATCGAGCGTCAGGTATTCCAGCCCCACCGACTGGAGGAATCCCAGCCGGGCGCGGACCTCTCGAAGGATCGGTGCCGCGATGGCACGTCCTTCGCGGTCGAGATCGAGTCCCTCGAAGAACGTGATCGCGTCCTCGATCGTCAGCCCCACCACGTCGCTGATGTTGCGTCGCCCCTCGCTGCCCTCGAGCAGGACGCCGAGCGCGGCGGGGCGGAGCCGTGCACCGCCGCAGTCACCGCACTTCGCCGCGGTCATGTAGCCGTGCAACTTCTCGCGCACGAAGTCGCTCTCGCTGTTCTCGTACCGCCGACGAAGATTGGGGAGCACGCCCTCGAACTTCAGCCCCGTCTCCTCCGTCTGTCGTTCGCTGCAACCGTCGAGAAGCGTGCGCCAGATTCGCTTGGGCATCTTCGAGATCGGAGCGAGGGGGTCGACGTCGAAGGCGTCGCAAAACTTCCTGAGCAGCCGACCGTAGTACATGTTCATCCGGCGGCCGTTCTTGCGCCACGGTTCGATCGCCCCCTCCTTCAGCGACTTGGTCCGATCGGGGACCACCAGCGCCTCGTCGAACTCGTTCACCGTCCCCAATCCAGCGCAGCTCGGGCAGGCACCGTGCGGGGAGTTGAAAGAGAAGAGGCGGGGCGCGAGATCCTCGATCGAGCATTCCGGATGGTCGGGACACGAGAAGTGCTCGCTGAACCTGTGTTCGGACCAGCCGTCCTCCTCCTCCACGAGCATCAGCAGCGTGCCGCTCCCGACTTTGAACGCCGTCTCGACGCTTTCCGCGAGACGTTGTCGCCCCTCAGATTCGATCCGGATCCGATCGACCACCGCTTCGATGTCGTGCATCTCGTAGCGGGCGAGGCCGAGGGGATTCTCGCCCCCCTCCTTCAGGGCGTCACGGAGATCGACGATCTCGCCGTTCACCCTCGCACGAACGAGTCCCTGCTTCTGGAGTCCCTCGGCGATCTCCTTGTGGAAGCCCTTTCGGCTCCGGATGACCGGTCCGCACACCATCGCGCGTCTTCCGGAGAACCGGCGAACCAGCAGATCGACGATCTGGGTGGGGTTCGCGGCCTGGATCGGCTGGCCGCAGACGTGTCCCTTCGCGTCTCGGTGCCAGCAGGTCGGGTGTCCGGCACGGGCAAAGAGCAGACGGAGGTAGTCGTAGATCTCGGTGGTGGTGGCGACGGTCGAGCGAGGAGTGTGGCCACCTCCGCGTTGTTCGATGGCGATGGTGGGTGGGAGGCCTTCGATCGACTCCAGATCGGGCTTGCTCATCTGGTCGAGGAACTGGCGGGCGTAGGCCGAGAGCGACTCCATGTACTTCCGCTGGCCCTCGGCGAAGATCGTGTCGAAGGCGAGCGAGCTCTTGCCGGACCCGGAGACGCCGGTCATCACCACGAGACGATCCCTCGGGAACTCGAGGTCGAGGTTCTGGAGGTTGTGCTCTCGAGCACCGACGATCTTCACGGTGCCGGACGCGAGAGGTGGGGAGGCGGGAGTCATGGCGGTCGGATCCGATAGCGAGGACATTATTGATGTCCAGATTGTGGTTCGGTGGCTCGATCTGCCGTCCGAAAAGTCCCACGGAGGTCCTAGAAGACCATGATTCGCGAAGATTTGCCAATTCGACGGATCTTGCCGGTCGTTTCGCCGATCAGACTGAATAGTAGGCAAGTCCTTCCTGTCCTCCCGGATGAATCATGGCTCGAACCGCGACCCATCCAAGCCCCTCGATTCCAGTCACCAAGACTGGAAAGACGACGACGCCGACCGGCCTTCGCCTCGACGTCCGTCGGACCCTCGAGGATGGTTCGAGGACGATTCGCCTGCGGGGCACCACCGTTCGCAATCGAACCCGCTCCCGACGAAAATCCCGCTGAGCCCACCACCGCCCGCCCCCGACGCCGCACGATGCGGCGAACTTTGTTTTTGGGCCCGACGCATTCGCGGATCGGTCAGCCCTTTCGCTTGCCCCGCTTGCCCCGACTCTTGCCGGCGCTCGACCCCGCCTTGCCGGCACGGGTCCGCGGCGATCCGGCCTCCGACAGCGAGAGCTCCCCACCCTCCGGCAGCGCCTTGATCTTCTCGACCCGGTCACGGAGCTCGGCGGCCTTCTCGAACTCGAGATTCTGGGCGGCCTCGAGCATGGCCTCTTCCAGCATCCCCACGAGCTCGTCTCGCCCGTAGGTCTCCTCGTCGGCCTTGCCGATCGCCTCACGGGCCGTTCGCCGAGCCGCGAGTTCCTGTTCCAT
>PKCT01000094.1 GCA_002862325.1 Phycisphaerae bacterium | reverse complement strand
GGCTTCAACGCCCACTCGGCCGAGCGACATGATCGCCCCCGGATGTCCTGAGTGGATGCCGGGAAGCCGAGGTACGAGACGATGGGTCCGTGTGGTTGTACTACTCTGGGGGTGGAATGAGTCCGTGGGGCCATTACCGCCCGAAGAATGATCGATCGTCACCCCGCCGCTGGGTAGGCTGGGGGACACCCCAGGAGAAACACCAATGACCGAAGAGAAGAACAAGCTGGCCGAACTATTCGCAGCGTGCTGGAAGGATGAAGCTCTGAAGGCCCGCTTCATGGCTGACCCCAAGGCAGTCCTCGCCGAGTACGGCATGCCGGTGCCTGACGGCATGGACGTGAAGGTGGTGGAGAACGCGGACGACTGCGTGCACATCACCCTGCCTGCCCCGCCCGCCGGGGACAATGACCTCTCGGATGATGAGTTGAGCAACGCGGCGGGGGGTGGTAACTCCTATTTCCATGGAATCCCGGCCACCTGGAAGGACCATTGCTGCGAAATTGTGATTGCAGGGTGAATCACACCGCCCGCCGGGGACGCTGGTGCCTGACCACCTACTGACTGACTTTCCGAGTGGGTGAGGCCGCGACCCCGACTTCCCTCACATTGACCACCCATTCCAACGGAGAAGATTGATGGCCGACGACAAGAAGAAGCCCGAAGACGAAACCCTCAAGGCACAGGCCGAGGATGCCAAGCCTTCTGAAGACCTGTCTGATGATGAGTTGGGGAAGGCTGCGGGGGGTGGGCAAGGCGGGATTCATTCGCCGCCCGCCATTCCCACGGGCGCCTGAGTGGGTGAGGCCACGACCTCGACTCCCTTGAACCAAGCACGTGACCGGTGAAACACCAATGACCGACGACAAGAAGAAGCCCGAAGACGAAACCCCCAAGGCACAGGCCGAGGATGCCAAGCCTTCTGAAGACCTGTCTGATGAAGAGTTGAGCAAGGCTGCGGGGGGCGCGGCATACAAGTTGATTTCGAGAACATCGAGAACAGCCAAAATTCCCAGCCCTTCTACGTGGACGTCACTAACGTGGCAATCCCTGAAATCAATGATGATGACTGATGACCCGGACGCTCTTCAACCAAGCACGTGACCGGAGAAACACCAATGACCGACGACAAGAAGAAGCCAGAAGACGAAACCCCCAAGGCACAGGCCGAAGATGCCAAGCCTTCTGAAGACCTGTCTGATGATGAGTTGGGGAAGGCTGCGGGGGGTTTGGATGAGAATGTGCTTCGCGACCCCATGATGTTAAGGCAGTCCACCTGATGACTGACATTCCGAGTGGGTGAGGCCGCGACCCCCGACTCATCTCAACCAAGCACATGACCGCCCCCGGATGTCCTGAGTGGATGCCGGGGGTTGTCATGTAATCGACAACAACACAAACACACAGCGGCCTCTGCCTAGATGCAGGGGCCGTTTCTATTTGTACTTAACAACCGCTGCGGTCCCCCCTGGGGATCGTTGGCATTTCATGGAGAACAACATGACCAACAACAACGAACCCAGGTCAGAGGAATGCAACTTCCCTGATCTATCCCCATCAACTGCGTACAAGCGCAAGTGTCGATGCACGCGATGCGTGGCATTCAAGATGGAACAACAGAGGAAGTACCCAAGGAGTCGATGTCAAGGTCGCCGAGAATGCCGAGGGCCGCGTGTACATCAATCTTCCCGCGGCACCGATCGGCCACGAACTGCTCAACGACCAGGAACTCGACCAGGCGGTATGAAGCGTCCGGTCCGGACCAGGATCTGCTGCTGATCGATCCGTGGGAAGCGGGACTCCGGCTCGCCACTCAGGCGGGCGCGGCGCACCCGTTGTCCTGACGGATCCAGCGGCGACCGATCTCGGTCTCGGAGAACGTGGGATCACGGCGGGCGATGGCGGCGGCGATCAGTCCCATGAAGAGCGGTTGGGGCGTGAGCGGGCGACTGGTCAGCTCGGGGTGGTACTGCGCGCCGATGAAGTAGGGATGCTGCTCCCGCGGCAGCTCGAGCACCTGCATGATCGGGTGCTCCGGGTGGCGGCCGCTGAATCGCAGCCCGCCGGCCTCGAGCGGCTCGATGAACTCGGGCTCCACCTCGAATCGATGTCGGAATCGTTCCCGCACCGTCGTCTTGCCTCCATGGAGGAAGCTGACGAGCGAGCCGGGCAGGAGCAAGACGTCCTGGGCGCCGAGTCGCATGGTGCCGCCCATGATCCCCTCGAGTCGCTTCTGGTCCGGGAGTTCGGAGATGATCGGCGAGGTCGCCTTCGGATCGAATTCGGTCGACTGGGCGTCGGCCAGGCCCAGGACGTTCCGGGCGTATTCTATGACGGCGACCTGGAAACCAAGGCAGATACCCAGGAACGGGATCTCGTTGGTCCTGGCGTACTCGACGCACTTGATCTTCTGTTCGACACCGCGAATCCCGAAGCCACCGGGCACGATCATCGCATCGAGATCCTCCAGGATCCGCTTGGCGGTGTCGTCGTCCTCGAATTCGGCGGTGTCGAGCCAGTGGGTGTCGATCTCGCATCCCAGATGCACCGCGGCATGCTCGATCGCCTTGTCGATGGAGGCGTACGCATCCCGGAGGGCGGCGTACTTCCCCGGAATCCCGAGCTTGACTTCGTACGGGCGAGCCGCCTCGATCTTGCGGCCGAAGCCGTTCCAGATCTGCCTCGCCTCGTCCTCGTGCATCGGATCGACGCGGTCGTGAAGATCGAGCATCGAGAGGATCTCGCGATCGAGCTTCGCCTTGCGCATCTCCTCGGGAATCGTGTAGACGGAGTCGCGGTCGTGCATCGAGAAGATGCGGGTCATCGGCACGTTCGAGAACATGCCGATCTTTTCCATCACCGTATCGGTGACGGGGCTCTTGGCGCGGCAAGCGACCAGATTCGGCTGGATCCCCGTCTCCATGAGTCGCTTGATGCCGAGCTGGGCGGCCTTGGACTTCTGTTCGCCGAGGATCTGCGGCTCGATGATGTAGGTCAGCGCGACGAAGCAGGTCGAGCCCGGCCCCTCCTCGAAGGCGAGCTCGCGGAGGGCCTCGATGTAGAAGCCGTTCTCGTAGTCGCCCGCCGTGCCGCCGACCTCGACGAAGACCACGTCCGCCGGTCCTCCGTCGCGTCCGCCGTGCATCGCGAGTTCGCGGAGCTTGTACTTCACCGTGCCCGTGACGTGGGGGATCATCTGCACGTCGCGGCCCAGATAGCCGCCGCGACGCTCGCGGTCCA
>PKCT01000123.1 GCA_002862325.1 Phycisphaerae bacterium | reverse complement strand
CCAGGAGGAGCTCGAGAAGAAGCTGGATTCCCAGGGCGAGGCCCAGAAATTCATCGCGGCCATGCTCGGTTTTCCGCAGGACGCTGCCCAGCCGACCAAGCAGGCATCGAAGGCGGTGAAGGGCTCCGGGACGGCGGCGGGGGCGGATCCTGCCATGATTCGCCAGAACCGGCTGAAGGAACTCCGACGTCAGCGGGCCAGGAATGCTGCGGCAAACCCATCCGCACCGCGGACACGCGAGACGCCTCCCGCCGTGCCGAGGCCGTCGCGTCCTTCGCCAGTCGCCCCTAGCCCCACCCAAGCGGAGTCGAGGGTCTCCCCCCCGGAACCAGCCTCGAAAACTCAAAGCGAGCGTAGGCGGGCCGAACGAGAGGCATCGAAGGATGTTCATGCGCGGAAGCGTCGCACCGCGATCGTCTCCAGGCCGCCTCAGACGATCGGAGACCCGGCCAAGGAGCTGCCTCAGCTCTGGCGGAATCCAGGGTCCATTCGTCAGGCCATTCTGCTCTCGGAGCTCCTCCAGCCTCCGGTCGCACTGAGAAATCATCAGGCCGGTGGATTCGGAGAGGCTCCTGCGAGTCCGGACGATGGAAGATCGGGCTGATTTCCGTCCACTTGACCGTCTTTTCCCATCATATCGCCTCGGTTTCGGTCCCTTCGGGGCGACCGGGCTGTGGTCGATCTGTTACTCTCGCCGCCCTGCGGCAGATGCCCAGCGAGAGATAGGAGCCCGGAATGATCGATATACGAAAGTTGAAGGAGCTTGTCCGGTTGATGGTCGCTAATGACCTCACCGAACTGGATCTCCGCGATGATCAGCAGCAGGTGACCGTCAAGCGGGATGGCCCCAACACCACGCCCGTCGTCCACCAGGCTCCTGCCTCGCCGGCACCGCAGGCTGCAGCCCCGGCGGCCGCGTTGGCCGCCGCACCCGCAGAGGCTGCGCCGGAAGCGACGAGTGCGGACGACGGTCTCATCCCGATCGAAAGCCCCATGGTGGGGACCTACTACTCCAAGCCGAGTCCTGAGAAGCCCGCGTTCATCTCGGTGGGCGACCAGGTCACCTCCGAGACCACCGTATGTCTCATCGAAGCGATGAAGATCTTCAACGAGATCAAGGCTGGTCAGGAAGGCACCGTCGCCAAGATGCTGGTGGAGAACGGTGATGCGATCGAATTCGGCCAACCCATCATGCTCGTCAAGCCCGCCTGAGTCGAACGCATGTTCAAGAGACTTCTGATCGCAAATCGTGGCGAGATCGCCCTTCGGATCATCCGGGCCTGTCGTGAGCTCGGAATCTCTCCGGTGTGCGTCCATTCGGTCGCGGATGCGGACGGTCCCTGGCTCGAATGGGCGGACGAGCGCGTCTGCATCGGCCCCGGACCATCCGCGGACAGCTACCTTCGGATCGATCGCATCATCGCGGCCGCCGAATGCACAAATGCCGACGCCATCCATCCCGGCTACGGCTTCCTCGCCGAGAACGCCGAGTTCGCGGCCATCTGTCGAGACTGCGAAATCGACTTCGTGGGACCGAGCCCGGAGGCGATGGCCCTGCTGGGCGACAAGGTGTCGTGCAAGCGGATGGCTCGAAAGGCGGGCACACCGGTGTTTCCCGGGACCGAGGGCGAGATCGAGGAGCTCGACGAGGCGCTCGAGGTGGCCGAGGAGATCGGGTATCCCGTGATCGTCAAGGCCGCGGCTGGGGGCGGCGGTCGAGGCATGCGGATCGTGAGCAATCCCGAGGAGCTCGGCGATGCGGTCGAAAGCGCCGCTCAGGAGGCGAGCGCCGCCTTCGGGAACGGGAGCGTCTACGTCGAGAAGTATCTCGAGAAGGCTCGCCATTTCGAAGTGCAATGCATCGGGGACGGTCGAGGCGATGCGATTCACCTCTACGAGCGCGACTGCACCAGCCAGCGCCGACACCAGAAGCTGGTCGAGGAGGCCCCGGCCCCGAACATCGATCCGGCGAAGCGCGACGAGGTGTGCGCGAGTGCGGCGAGGCTCATCGCGAGCGCGCAATACGGCGGCGCCGCCACGGTCGAGTTCCTGATGGATCACGAGCAGAACTTCTACATGCTCGAAGTCAACACCCGCGTGCAGGTCGAGCATCCGGTCACCGAGATGATCACCGGCGTCGACATCGTGCGTGAGCAGATCCAGGTCGCCTCCGGAATGCCCTTGTCGGTGAAGCAGGAGGACATCTCGGTCTCCGGGCACGCGATCGAATGCCGCATCAACGCCGAGGATCCGGATCGCAACTTCATGCCGCAGGCGGGCCTCATCCAGACCTTCGATCCCCCGGGTGGCCTGGGCGTCCGTCTCGACAGTCATGCGAGGTCGGACTACCGGATTCCGCCGAACTACGATTCGATGATCGGCAAGCTGATCGTCCACGCCCCGACCCGCGAACGAGCGATCGAACGCATGCTGGAAGCGTTGCGGCAGTTCCGGATCGGTCCGATGAAGACGACGATCTCGCTGCATCGACGCCTGCTGGACCGCCCGGAGTATCGGAGTGCGCACTTCGACATCAAGTGGGTCGAACGCTGGCTCGAGTCCGAGGCCTGAATCCGGGGCGGGGAGCCCATCCGATTCCGACCATGAAAGACCGACGCCTCCTCTTCGAGGGGGCGTCCTCTCGTTGAAACGGCTCGAAGCCGGTCAGCTCGAGAGATTCAACTTGCCGATGGTCTGGTCGCCGAAGAGGACCGCCACGATCTTCCGACCCGACGGGACCTGGAAGACGAGATCCAGGTTGTCCTTGCCGGCTGCACTCAGGTTCGGGATGTCGCCCACCGAGTATTCGCTTCGTGGATCAAAGGTGACGTTGAGCTTCTTGGCGGCTTCCTTCTTCCAGAGCCATCCGACCGGGGCGTAGGTCTTCCCGTTCTCGTCGAGGAGCAGGATCCGGGCGTCTTCGCCTCCGGCGGCTGCTCTGGCGTCGGCCCAGATGTCGACCGGGCTCTTTCCCCGACTGACGTCGAGCAGGATCAGCGTGGTGCCCTTGAGCTGGTAGAGGTTCTCGACCCGCAGGCTCTTGTTGACCGCGCCCCTGGTTCGGAGCGGCAGGTCGATCTCGTCGGCGGGGTAGGTGATGTTGTCGATCGGCTCGTAGACGAAGTCGACCACTTCCTGTCCGGTGTCCTGCAGGTGCAGAGTCATCGTGACTGTGGAGACGTCCCAGTCTTCCTGATGGACGTTGGAGACTTTGACATCAACGCGGTTGAGACAGGTGCGGC
>PKCT01000251.1 GCA_002862325.1 Phycisphaerae bacterium | reverse complement strand
CTGACCCCCCACTACGAGGTCACCGGCCTGACGCGTCAGGAACTCATCTTCGACAAGAGCAAGCTGCTCCAGGTCTACGACGAGACCATCGACGAGAAGCCGATGTGATCGATCGTCGCCCCCTCGGCGACCCTTCAAGAAGCGTGCGACTCGGATCGAAGCCCGGCTCCTGAGCCGAAGGAACGTCTCCTGCGCTCAGCGGCGGCCCCAGAAGCGCGGCGTGAAGAGGGTGAGCACCGCGAAGAGCTCCAGACGTCCCAGCAGCATGAGCGCGGTCAGCACCAGCTTGCTTCCCGAGCTGAGCCACGAGTAGTGATCGTCCGAGCCGACCCGACCGAGGGCCGGACCGACGTTGGCGATGCAGCTCGCCGCGGCGCTCGACGCGGTCGTGAGATCGATGTTGTCCGCCCCCTCGAAGATCTTGAGCAGGCCCGTCCCGATCCCCACGAAGATCAAGGTCAGCAGCACGAGGACGATCGCGGAGACCCGGACGTCCGGACTGATGATGTTGCGTCCCACCTTGAGGGGACGCACGACGTCGGGGCGGAACTCGCGCTCGACCTCTCGGATCAGCAGCTTGCTGGCGATCCACACGCGAATGAGCTTCATGCCGCCCGAGGTCGAACCGGCCATCGCCCCCACCAGCAGGATCCCGACCAGGCAGACGATCGCCGGCCCCGGCCAGTCCTCGTAGATCGCGGTGCTGTATCCGGTGGTGGTCAGGATGCTGGTCACGGTGAAGAAGGCGTACCGGAACGAGTTCACCAATGTGGGTTCGACCATGTCCCCCCCGACCACGCCGATGCGGTAGTCGGGGTTGACCACCTGCTGACCCCAGAGCGTGAGGGTACAGGCGAGGGTGACCAGGATCAGGATGCCGCCGTACATGCGGAGTTCGGAGTTTCGACGAATCAGATCGAAGCGTCGACGCAGTCCGAGGAAGTAGAGCGCGAAGCTGACGCCGCTCAGAATCATGAAGAGCGTCGTCACCGCCTCGATCGCAACCGAGTCGAACGACGCGATGCTGTTGTTGCGCGTCGAGAAGCCTCCGGAGGCGACGTTGGTGAACGTGTGGCACACCGCGTCGAAGACCGACATGCCGCACACGATCAGAAGCGGAATCTCGATCACGGTGAAGGCGAGATAGACGAAGAGCAGGGTACGGGCCGTCTCGCGGGCGTGGGGACGAAGACCTTCGGGCGTCGGACCGGTCGATTCGGTCAGGAACATCCGCTTCCCGCCGGTGCCCAGGGAGGGGAGGATCGCCACGAAGAGGACGATCACCCCGAGACCGCCGATCCACTGAAGCACCGAGCGCCACAGAAGGATGCTCTGGGGCAGGGCCTCGATGTCGGTCAGGATCGTCGCGCCGCAGGTCGTGAGGCCGCTCATCGCCTCGAAGAAGGGATTGACGAATCCGTCGAGCATCGACGCGGTCGACTCGGAGCAGAAGGTCGCCCAACACTGGAGTGGAATCGCCGCCACCACCGCCCCGACGAACCAGCAGAGCACCACGAGCAGACACGCCTCGCGCCGACCGATGTCGCGCTGCGTACGCCGTCCGATCAGGCTGGATGCGAACCCCAGGAAACCCGCGATGCAGGTCGCGGTCAGGAACGCCCAGGTCGCCGCCTCCTCTCCGGTGTGGCCCATGCCCCAGCGGATCGCCGCGAAGGCGGCGTGTCCGAGCAGGAGGAGGGCGAAGAGGAGGAGCAATCTCCCGAGCTGCCTCACCACGATCGCGATGTTCATCGACCCGCCCTCGGGCCGATGGCCAGGTCACCCCGCATCGAAGATCTCCTTGAGTCGATCCCCGCGGTCGGTCTTTCCGAGCACCAGCACCTCGTCGCCCGGCTTGAGTTCGTCGTTGGCGTGGGGGACCCGCGTCACGTCGCCGCGCTGAACCGCGATGATCGACCAGTCGGGCGTGAGCTTGATGGTGCGAAGTCGCTTCTCGGCGATCTCGCATTCCGGTCCGACCCGGACGCGGAACACCGACACGCTTCCATCGGCGAGCGTCGACATCGTCCGCACCGGACGACCGTCGAGGGCGTCCTCGATCTGCTTGGCGGCGACGGTGCGCGGGCTGTACGCCCGATCGAGCCCGATCGCGTAGACCGAATCGAGGTAGGTCGATCGCTGGACGATCACCGTCACCGAATCGACGCCCCGCAGCTTCGCGAGCACGCCGCCGATGATGTTCGCCTCGTCGTCGTCGAGGAGCGCCACGAAGTGATCCGCCTCCTGCACGCGTTCCTCCGCGAAGACCGTCGAGTCGGTGACGTCGCTCGCAAGCACCGTCACCCATTCGAGATCCGCGGCCAGGCGTTCGGCCCGTTCGCGATCCGGTTCGAAGAGACGGATAGAGAACGCTCGTCCGCGCAGCGCGCGGCAGACCCACTCGGACATCATCGTGCCGCCCTGGATCACCACCGCCCGGTGCGACCGCGGCGTCGCTCGGAAGATCTTCCGCGCCGAGTCGTAGACTGGCGCGTCGGCGACCAGCACCACCGCATCCCCCGCCTCCACGGTCGACGACGAGTCGGGGATCGAGACCACGCCATCGCGGATCACCGCGGCGAGTCGCGAACCCTGCGGCAGCGAGAGGGACGACAGGGGCTTGCCACTTGCGGAGCAGCCCTTCGCGATCTGGAACTGCTGCATCTCGACCTGGCCCCGGGCGAACGTCTCGACCGCCAGCGCCGCGGGATTGCGAATGTTCTGGGCGATGGTGAGCGCGGTGCTGTATTCCGGGCAGATCAGGTGATCGATGTCGAGCGTCTCTCCATAGTCGAAGAGCCGTCGATCCGCGAAGTCGAAGTCGTGCACCCTGGCCACGACCTTGATCGCGCCGAGGCGCTTGGCCAGGGCCGCGGTCAGGAGGTTGACCTCGTCGCAGTCCGTCGCGGCCACCAGCAGGTCACACTGCTCGACCCCCGCGTCGATCAGGATGTCGGAACGAGCGCAGTTGCCCTGGACGGTCCGCGCATCGATGGCGTCTTCGATCGGTCGGAGGCGAGCACCGTCTCGGTCGACCAGCGTCACCGAGTGGTCGGCTCGTACGAGCACCTCGGCGGCGTGGCTTCCTACCTCCCCTGCTCCGCAGATCACAATCCGCATGTCGAGCCCTCCACCATGGTCTCCCCAGTCGCCTGGGCACGGGATTCAGAGTGTACCGCTCAGCCCTTGACCGCGACCGGAGACGCGGGAACGTTCGCGAGCATGCGATCCAGGGCGGACCGGGCGTG
>PKCT01000130.1 GCA_002862325.1 Phycisphaerae bacterium | reverse complement strand
AAGAGGACCTTCGGCACCCCAGGACGGGATGCGGGCCAGCTTTCGTATCCGTACGACCTCGCACTCCTGGACGACGGCGCGCTGATGGTCGTCGAGTATGGAAACAACCGCATACAGCGATTCGATCCGATGACCGGTTCGGCGACGGGGGTCTGGGGCGGCGAAGGTGTCGATGCCGGACGGGTTCGGTATCCTTGGGGCCTCGATGCGAAGGCGGGACTCGTCGTCGTGTTGGACAGCGGCAACAGCCGCGTCATCGTGGGGGATGTCCCGTGATCCGTACTGGTCCTGGCGAGTCGAGCCGGTGCTCCGCCCGGTGCTTGGTGCGGGGGCGGGGTTGGCTGGAGCGACGCGATGCTTGCTGAGATTCCAATCACCTTCGAGCATCCCGCCTTGCTGCTGGTTGCGCTGCTCATCGTTCCCGTCGTACTGCTCGCCCGCATCGGCGCGGCCGGGCAGTCGACGCGGAAGCTCTGGTCTTCGGTGGTCTTTCGATCGCTTCTGCTCCTGCTGCTCGCGGTCGCGCTCGCTCGCCCCTCCTTCGTGGAGCGGGGCGAGTCGCTCACGCTCATGGTGATCGCCGATCGCAGCCGGTCGATTCCGCGGGAACTCGCCCGGACCGGAGAACGATTCCTGGCCCGGGTCGAGGAGGCCAAGCGGGAGACCGACGATCGCATCGGGGTGGTCACGGTGGCGGAGGCCTCGGAGATCCGGCAGACCCCGGATCCCAATGCGAAGATCCAGTTGGACCACGCGGGGGATCTGGCGGCGACGAATCTCGCCGACGCGGTTCGGACGGCGGTGTCGCTGCTTCCCGCGGATACGGCCAATCGAATCCTGCTCGTCTCCGATGGAAACGAGACCGAATCGAACGTCCTGGAGGCGATCGAGCTCGCCCGGGCGAACTCGATCCCGGTCGACGTCCTTCCGATCGAATATCAGTACGAAAGCGAGATCGTCTTTTCGCAGCTCAAGGCGCCAGCCCGGGTCCGAGTCGGACAGTCGGTTGATCTTCGTGCCTTCATCGACGCGAAGAACGAGAGCACGGGAAGACTCCGGGTCTTCCAGAACGGCAGGGAACTGGATCTTTCGCCCGGCGAGGAACGGCGTTCACGAGCCGTCGCTCTGACGCCGGGAACGAACGCATTCTCCATTCCCGTCTCGATGGAGCAGGCGGGAGCCCAGAAGTTCGAGGCGGTCTTCGAGCCCGACGACGCCTCGGTCGACGTCCTGGAGGAGAACAACCGATTCGAAGCGGTGACGTTCGTCGGTGGTGAGGGGCGGGTCCTCGTGGTGTCGGAGAACCCCGCGGAGGTCAGTGGATTCGCGGCCGCGCTCCGGTCGGGAGGGCTCGACCTGGTGGTCGACACTCCGGCCGTGCTCGCACAAGGGGCCGCCTACCTGAACGGCTTCGATTCGGTCGTGCTCGCCAACGTCCCGCGTTGGAACATCGACACGTTGTCCGATCGAGCCCTTCGAGCCTACGTCCACGATCTCGGGGGCGGGCTCATCATGCTCGGCGGTGATCGATCCTTCGGGGCCGGTGGCTGGATCGATTCGGAGACCGCCGAGGTCCTGCCGGTCCAGCTCGATCCACCCCAGGAGAGGCAGATGACCAGGGGCGCCCTGGCGCTGATCATGCACTCCTGCGAGATGCCCCAGGGGAACTACTGGGGCGAGAAGACGGCGATCGCGGCGATCGAGGCGCTGAGCAGTCTCGACTACGTCGGCATCATCACCTTCGACTTCGGAGGAGGTGGGGTCAACGGCAATCGTTGGGCGTTCCCGATGCAACTCGCCGGAGACAAGACCGCGGCGATCGCCGCCGCGAAGTCGATGGTGATCGGGGACATGCCCGATTTCACCGGGTCGATGCAGCTTGCGGTGGCGGGGCTCTCCCAGATCAACGCGGGGCAGCGTCACGTCATCGTGATCTCCGACGGCGACCCGTCGCCGCCTCCGCGGAGTCTGCTCGATCAGTACGTCGCCGCGGGGGTCAGCATCACGACGGTCATGGTGGGGGGGCACGGAACGCCTTCCGACGCGAAGAACATGCAGGGCGTCGCCGAGTACACCGGCGGCACCTTCTACCAGATCTCCAATCCGAAGGTCCTGCCGAAGATCTTCATCAAGGAGGCGACGCTGGTGACGCGCACGCTGATCCAGGAGGGACGTTTCGCGGTCGACGTCACGCCTTCGCTCGACGGTCCCACTCGAGGCTTCGGTCAGACGCCGCCGGTCGAGGGATTCGTCCTCACGGTGGCTCGCGAGGGACTGGCCAAGACGCCGATGCAGATCACGTCCCAGGATGGCGTGGATCCACTTCTCGCATTCTGGAACCACGGGCTCGGCAAGTCGATCGCGTTCACGAGCGACGTCGGGTCGCGGTGGACGAGCGACTGGCTCGCCTGGCCCCGATTGCAAACGTTCTGGGAGCAGATGCTGCGTTGGAGCATGCGTCCGGCGACGCCGTCCACGCTCTCGATCCGCGCCAGTATCGACGACGAAGGACGGGGTGTGGTCGAGGTCGAGGCCTACGAGATGTCTGGTGGCTTCAGCGACTTCCTCAAGGGGGAGGCGCGGGTGCTCCGTCCCGACGGCGAGTCCGATCCGGTCGTGCTCCAGCAGATCGGACCCGGACGGTATCGCACGGAGTTCCCGATCGAGATGGAGGGGTCCTACCTCGTCAACGCGGTGCTTGCGGACTCCAACGGCGAATCGGTCTCCAGCGTCCAGGCCGCGGTGTCGGTCCCGTATCGATCGGAGTTCGCCACCACCCGCGACAATCGGGCGCTGCTCGAATCGATCGCGGCGAGGACGGGTGGTCGGGTCTACGACCCCGACGAGGATCTCGCGGTGACCGATCCCTTCGAACGGGGCGGTCTCGTGATGCCGTCGTCTCCGACGAGGATCTGGGACATCGTGGTCCTGGTCGCGGCCATCCTGTTCGTGCTCGACGTCGCGGTGAGACGCCTTTCGATCGAGCGGCGAAGGGCGGCGGCCCGTAGGGGTGGGGGCGACGGAACGGTTCAGGCGTGGCGGACCGCCCGTCGGCGAGCCGCCCAGGGAAGGAGCGATGCCGCGAGTTCGGGTGCTCAGCGGAAGGTGGAGATCTCCGAGGACGGGCCGGACTTCGACGTCTCCGAGAATCTCGCTTCTTCGACCGATCCCTCTCCGCGGGAACGCGGCGCCTCGACGAAGAAGGACAGGCCGGACGTCGCAGCCGGGGACGCGGACGACGAGGACAT